>JBLIMI010000078.1:0-9734 GCA_047638655.1 Minisyncoccia bacterium
CGCGTTGTCGCTGCGCCAAATCCGCCTTTTGACGGACCCTTTGTGGTCTCGACCCGGACCTTCGACCAGCTTTCCAGTCGCTGGCAAGCGTACACGAGCCTCGATAGTGTTGTGCTCGACCTGACGGATGGGGAACCAGAGTCAGCGGATCTTGAAGCCCTCTGCTCTTGGTGCCGATCTGGAGGCAAGTTGATCGTTGTCGGCGTACCAGCGGGGCGGCTGGCGCAGATGGCACCGTTCGGATCCTATATGCAGGACCGTTTCCGGAGCGAGCCAGGAGATGGGAAGGAATTCAAACAAGCGGGGCTAATCGCCTATCAATTCGGGTTCGGAACGTTGATCACGCAAGAACGGCTCACGGATGAGCGCGAGTTGTTTGATGAGGATCCCAAAGGGGATCTTCCCGTGGCCTTCGTGGCCGATCAAACGGAATTTGTCACGGACTGGGCACGAGCTTCTTTCAAGCAACACTCGCGCCAGACCCGGGTACAGCGCACCATCGAGGGCTTTGAGGACTTGCCCATTCGAAGCCTGATGATGTTGATCGTGCTGTTTGCGATCCTGATGGGGCCGGTGAACTTCATTTGGCTCAGGAAGTCGAAGAAGCCAATGCTGTTGCTGGTCACAGTTCCAGGGATTGCCCTCGTGACGAGTGTCGGGCTCTTGCTCTACGGCGTTCTGTCTCAAGGGCTCGACGTCAAGGCGATCACGAAGTCATGGGCCGTGTTGGATCAAAGGTTGCAACTGGCGACCCATGTTGAAGTGCGCGAGGTCTTCGCGGGTAGCGCGCCGGACGGCGGAATGCGTCCTCAAGCGGGTACGGTTGTTATGCCGGAGAGCCGCTACTGGCATGGCTCGTTCCGCACCGAACACATGTTCATCTCCGATCAAACGAATGGAACACTCTTGAGCGGAGACTACTTTCCCGTGCGACAACCCTTCTCTCAGATGATCTATGGAGACCGTTCCTCACGACTCCGGCTGGATGCAAAAAGTCAGGACGGTGAAGTTGAAGTCTCCAATGGCCTTGGTGAAGGCATTACCGAGCTTCTTCTGCGCTCTCCAAATGGTGAGTACCACTATTTGGATGGCTCTCTAGCGGCGGGCAGCAGTACGCAGCTCAAGCCTGGCGGGGGTTCGACCAAGGTCGCTCATTGGAAAGCTGACTTGACCTCTATCTTGGGATCGGAAACCTCTGGTTTGGCGCCCGGAACCTACATCGCCAATATGAACGCGGGACCCTTGCGAGACGATTGCGGAGTCACTGTGAATGAAATCAAGGGCGAGCACGTGCTGCTCGGTATCCTGGAAACAGATCCTGGAGCGTGGCAGTAAATGGCCGCCGCCCTCAGTGTACGCGGCCTCACTCGTCGCTTTGGAGACATGACCGCGGTGGATCAGGCATCCTTCGAGGTGCACAAAGGAGAGATCCTGGGATTCATTGGGCCCAATGGCGCTGGCAAGACAACCACCATGCGCATCTGTGCAACCTTGGACTTGCCAGACGAAGGAGACGTGCTGATCGACGGCAAGTCGGTGCTTGGCGATCCTAGGTCTGCGCGCCAGCGGCTTGGCTTCATGCCGGACGCGTATGGTGCCTACGTGCACATGACCATCGCCGAGTACTTGGACTTCTTCGCCAGGGCTTATGGCATCCGCGGTCGGAATCGCACCCGTATGCTTGAGTACGTGAAGGAATTCACGGCGCTGGGGCCGCTCGAAGGCAAGTTGGTGACCAGCCTTTCGAAGGGCATGAAGCAGCGCTTGTGTCTGGCAAAGACTTTGCTGCACGATCCCGCGATCTTGATCTTGGATGAGCCGGCTGCGGGACTCGATCCCCATGCTCGGGTGGAGCTACGGGAGCTGGTCTTGGCCCTCGCGGACCTGGGCAAGGCAGTGATGATTTCGTCGCACATCCTGACCGAGCTCTCACAAATCTGTTCGACCGTGGCCGTCATCGAGGCGGGCAAAATTTGCGCCACAGGTACCGTTGAGGAAGTGATACGCAAGGCGCAGACCAAGCACTCGCGGGTCTTCATTCGGACCCTCGCGGACCGTGAACTGGTTCATCGCGCCTTGCTTGAAGAGCTCCACGTGCAGCAGGTGACGCCCCAGAAGAACGGATTGCTGGTGGAGTTCGACGGCCAGGAGGACAGCCAGGCAAGGTTGCTCAAGACTCTGGTTGCGCGTGGATTTGATCCCATCGAGTTCTCTCCCGCTACGGTTGACCTCGAAGACGTCTTCCTCTCGTTGACCCAGGGGCAAGTGCAATGACCGTCGTCGATATCGAAGCTCAACCGGAAGCTGGCGCCCTCGAGCGCTTCACCGATCGGCTCAATCCAATTTTACTCAAGGAAGTTCGCCAGGCCATGCGCGGCCGCTACTTCAAGTATTCGTTCTGGTTGACGTTGACCATCGCGACCCTGGTGGGCTTGAGCGTTTGTCTCGTGACGCTCATGGATCAGGGGCCGGGTGCGGTTCTGGGCCCATCTTTTTTTGTCGCCATGTTTGGCTGCCTGGTGGTGGCTGCCCAAATTTTCGTGCCCTTCTCAGCTTTCCTGTCCATGGGCGGCGAGTGGGATGAAAACACCTGGGACCTGCTCGTCTTATCCAACCTACGCCCCAAGCAAATCGTGCTGGGCAAGGTGCTTTCCGCAAGCCTGCAGTCACTTCTGTTCTACTGCGCGTTTGGACCCTTCTTGGTCTTCGCTTTCCTCTTGCGAGGAGTGGACCTGACCGTGCTGCTGAGCGCACTTTCGCTGTCCTTTGTGTTGGCGACACTGCTCTCATGTCTAGCCGTGGCCATGAGCAGTTTCGGGCGAGGGAAGTTCGCCCGCGTGATTTTGATGGTCTTGTTGGCCGTTGTTTTGGTGCAGAGTTCCGTTGGCGTTTCTGTCTGGGCAGGCGCCATGATGTTCAACCCGGCGCAGATTCACGACAAGGACATGTTGATGGCCATCGCCGGCGCCATCACCGTTGGTGTGGCGATCGCCGCATTTTTCTTCGCAGCTGCCTGTGCGCGGCTTGCCCACCCCGAAGAGAACCGTTCTACAGGCCTGCGGGTCATGGCATTGGTTGTTGTCGCCTCTGCACTTGGCTGGCTGAGCTGGATGATGTGGGGGGACGTGAACGAGAATCCACTGATCATCATGCCTTGCATAGCGATTGGATTCCTCTTTGCCACCTCGGCGTTCTTTTCCACGGAGGAGGAGCGCCTCGGTCGCCGAGTGGCTTTGACTCTGCCTAGAAATCGCATTCTTACGACTCTCATCACGCCGCTACTACCTGGAGGTGCCCGGGGCATCCTGTTCTTTCTGTTTGCGAGTCTCGGGGTGTGCCTTTGGATGCTGATTTATCCAGGTTTGGCGGACAGTGGCTTTTCCTTCCGCGGCGGGCAGCGTTGGATTCCCTTTGTGATGATGGCATACGGGCTCGTGTACCTGGGTTTGCCCGGTGCGCTCGCTTCAAAGCAGCTCAACACAGTCGGGCGTCGTTCGATTGCGCGGGTCATCATCGTCGTCTTGTTGCTGACGTCCATTCTCGTTCCCGCCTTGCTCGGTTTCCTTTTCCACAACAGGGATTGGGCTCAATTTGAGCACCCCGGAAACGTGTTCATGGTGATCGATGCTCTCTGGAAGAAGCCAATGCGGTTTTCTGGACCGTTCATTACGGTGACAAGCATCATGGGCGCGGTCTACCTACTGAACTTTGCGCGCATTCGGCGCGCTTTCAAGGAGCAGCAGACGGCTCTGGCGAACTTACCTCAGCTTTCTGAGTAACGCCGATGCCTCTTCCGTCCGAGCATGCTTTGCGCGCCGCCCAGGCCTGGAAATTGTCCAGCGTTCCGGTGCAGCCGCGAAGCCAAGCTGGCGAACACCTCGGTCGTGGAACTGGTTCGTCGCTGGAGTTTCAGGATCGGCGCGTGTACTCGGCGGGGGATGACGTCCGGCACCTGGACTGGCGCGCCTTTGCTCGCACCGGGGAGCTGACGGTCAAGGTCTATCGAGAAGAGCTGCTGCCACGCCTCGACGTCCTGCTCGACACGTCGGCTTCCATGGCGGTGGTGGATGAGAAGGCGCAACTGGCGCTCGATCTGGCCGTGCTATTCGCGCTGGCGGCTCGACGACAAGGATTCTCCGTGCGGGTCATTCCTGTTGGCGATGGTCCGGGCCACCTGGAGACCGACGTGCTTCAAGGGCTTGGGATCGAGTTCGAAGCCGCGCGTCCGTTGGTGGAGTCACTTGGTGCGGCCCGCGAATCATTGCGAGCGGGGACCTTGCGCATTCTGATCAGCGACTTCCTGAGTCCACACGATGCAGGACCGCTCATACGCCAGCTCTCAGCGCGGGCCGGAGGGGTGATCTTGTTCCAGATCCTCTCGGCCGGCGATGCCCACCCTGAAGAGGGGACGGCTTTGCGGATGGAGGACGCGGAAAGTGGCGAGGTGCGTGACATCGTCCTCGATCCGCAAACCGTCGCGGACTACCTGGCCCGGCTCGGGCGTTTGACGGAGGCCTTGGAGATAGAGAGTCGGCGAGCCGGCGCTTACTTCCTGTCGCTTGAAGCTGGTGGCGACTTCAATGACCTGTGCCGCAACAAGCTTGGACGCGGCGGATTGTTGGTCCCGGGCTAGCTGGACCGATTCAGGAGCCGATCAGGCGAACCTCTCAACCGCGCTTGTTTTCCCGTTGGGCTTTGCCACGGGCCTTGCGCATGGCATCCGCGAGCTTGGCATGCCCAGCCATGGCCGCTTGTTTCGTGGGCTCTTCGTCAGCATCAGGAACAGGTCCCGTTGGCGTCGCCCGCGGCGACCTTCTCTCCGCTTTCGCCATGCGGTCACTCTTGCGAACGGCGAGTGAGCGGTCGATTCCGGTCCATAGGTCCAAGCGGCGAAATAGGATCTCCAGAACTAACAGGATCAGAGCGGCGAGCAGCAGTTCCCTGGTCAGATCGCGCCAGGAAGAACCGATGTGCTCCCCGCGGAATAGCGCCGTCGCCAGCGGGGAGATCTCGCCGCCTGTGGCCTGCGCTAGTTTGTGCATGCGCCGCTCGCCGGAACGGGGATCGGGAGATGGCTCGAATTCCGGCGAGTACGGTAGAGACAACGGAGCTAGCCGCACGCTGCGCTTGTCGTCGATCTTGAGCGTGGGGAGCAAAATGCCTTCCTCCTCGAGCGCAAAGCGCGCTTCAAAAAGGCCGGCGGAGACTCGATGGAATGACTTGCGGTCGGCGTCACTGTCGCGGTGGCCGAGCAGAGCCTCCATTTGTGAGAGATCGGCCACGGCGCCGGCATGTTCGGCCACCTCGACTCGCACGACAGCTTCCCGCCCTTCGCGATAGACGTTACCAAACACCTCTTCGGGTGCTTCCTGTCCCAATAGCCAACGGGCGACGGTGACGAACCAAGCGCTGAACTCAGGCCAGTTGCTGAGCGCCTCGCCGTAGGTACCGCCGATTTGTCCGGTGAAGGCTGCAGTGCGGCCGAGGCCCTCATACTGAAAAGCAAATGCGGGAGCGTGAGAGTCGTCCTGAGTCACCAGCCCTAAGAGCGCACCCGGACGCAGGTAGGTCATGTTGTAACCACCCAGCTCGGGGAACACCTCGCTCGGAATCTCGCCCAGGGTGTAGAGGTCCGATACCACCCGCACGGCGCTGGGTTGATCGATGAAAGTCGACTTCGATGCGTTTAGCGTGTCTTGTGCAAAGAGGCGCGGCAGCTCCTTGGCGTCGGTTGTGAAGTAGATCTCGCCGTCGCCAGCCGCTGCCAGTCTTTGTAGGAAGGCGGCGTCCGAGTCGCCAGGAGTTCCGAGGGCGATGATCGAAAGCGTGACCCCCTCATTGGCGAGTTGTACCGCGAGTGCTGCGCAACCCTCTTGTTGTTCCGAGTCCGACGCGTCGGAGAAGAGCGTGATGTGCTTGGAGAGTTGCGTAGACTTCTCCAGTTCCAGTGCGGCTGCCTCGAGCGCAGTGAGGACGTAGATGCCGCCGCCGCCCGGCCGAATGCGCAGGGCGCGTTTGACCAGTGCTCGCGTATCCTCTGCGGGCGCCATCGCTTGCACTACATCAGCCTGGGTGTCTACCGCGATGATGGCGACAGAGTCGATGGCGCTCAGAAGTTCGATGGCCGCCGCCGTTCCCATGTTGGCGAGTTCCATCTTTGTTCCACCCTCTACCGTCGCTCCCATGGAACCGGAGATGTCGAGAGCGATGGCGATGGCCATGCCTTGTTTGCGCTGCTCCTTGCGCAGTTCCATTGAGACAGGAAGCAATTCATCAAGGGGGGAGAGGTAGTAGCCTCCCATTCCAAAGCTAGCTTGTCCGCCAGTGATCAGGAGACCACCGCCGCGTTCGCGTACGAAGCGGCGAATGTCGCGCATGTGTTTCGCGATTCGACCAGCCTCAATGTTCTCGAGCACGAGCCCCGAATAGGAATCCAGGGCGATTCGATCGAGGGGCGCATTCTCCGGCGCGACGCAATCTACGTTGATGCCCGAGCGCCTCAGTCCACGGACCAGGGTGTCTTCCTGACCGTCATGGTTCACCACCAAGAGTCGTGGTGCACCCTCGACGCGCACGGCGGCCAGGCCCGAGTTGTTCTCTGCGATGCGGTCCGTGACGCCGAGAATGTTGAGTCGATAACGAGCGACGCCTGTGCGCTCGACCACGTCCCGGAAGAGGACTCGGTTCTTACCTGCTCCAAAGCTACGTTCGCCCCGGGAGATCACTTCGCCGTCACGCTCCAGTTCATAGCGCGCTTCAAAGCGTGCATCGCTATGAACCCAGGCGCTGAACTGAAAAGGCTCCCCGGCCGCGATGATCTGAGGCACGTCCAGGCGGTCCACGGCAAGGTCGTGGGCGCCTTCACGCGTGTAGGCTCGTACGTCGATGTGGATCCCCCGTGCGAATGCGCGGCGTGCGGCGGACTGCGCTTCCCGGCCCCTGAGTTCGCCATCGGAGAGCAAGAGAATCGATCCCGCGCGGTCACCTGAAATCAACTCCAGTGCCGTGTCGAGAGCAGCAGCCAGATCCGATCCATCTACACGCACGTCTTTGACGAATTCATCGAAGACGCCCTCGGCAGAAAGTGGCCGCTCAATGGTGGCCCGCGAGCCGAAAGTCACAATGGCGACTTTGTCCTCCGGACCCCGTTGTTTCTCAGCCAGGCGAATCAGTTCCCGCGTGGAAGCCTGCGCCTCGACGGGCATGGAGCGCGAGCGATCGATGACGATCACCAGGTCGCGCCCATCGGAGGAGAGTTGCAAGTAGGGACCCGCGATGCCCAGCACCAGGGCGATCAATGTCAAGGCGCGCAGGACACGTGTTCCAACCCTCGTGTCACGCACTTGCCACCAAAGCCAAGCGGCAGGCAGCAGTAATGCTAATAGCCCTATCCGTTCGAAGCCGATCATGGAGTCGCCCCTTGGGCTCGCTCGCCGTGCGTGATGGGGCTCTTTGGACGAAGAACCCACCAGTCGAGCAGCAAGGCTGCCAGGGCGGTGACGGCCAGCAAGAGAACTATTAGAGAAGAAGAGCTACGCTCCTCTCCCAATTCGACAGTGGAGGCTCGGCTACCTGTCGAAGCCTTGCGCAGGTCGCTTTCGGCATCGTCTGCAAAGTGCACTGCAAATTCAGCGAGCGTTTCACCAGCGCTTCGTAATTGGTAGAGCCCCAGTTGGTCGAGCTCGTCCACATCCAGTGAGCCCTTTGCCCTCAGCTGGCGGGAGCTACCCGGGCCTGTGAGCTGGTACTGGAACGTCTCGCCTCGGCCGAGGTTGGTGCTGCGTGGACCTTCCAGTTCCCTGCGGCGGAGACTCGCTAGATTGGCCAAGAGAATGGGCCAGTCCGGGGTGCGCTGCAGGGATGAGGCCTCCCAGTTGATGTTCAAGTGGAAGAGCCGTTTCGTGTCCAGGACTTGTTCACTGAGCAAGACCAAGTTGCCAGCGGAAATCAGCGGCGTCCCCGGGAGACGAGTCCTTGACCCTGCGCTCCAGATCACTCCGTCGAGCAAGATACCTTCCACTGCGGGATGGCGTTTCTCGATCAGGAAGGGACCCACCAGGTCGAGCGGATCGCCTGCTGCCTTGGTGAACACGAGCCCCCATGTGCGGTCGCTGTTGGGTGTCTCGGCCGAGATCGTGAAGTCAGCGTCGCGCGTTTCGAAGGCTAGCGTGCAGTCGCCGACGAGGGCCAACCAGCGCCCGATGGGAGACGCAGGGCTGCTTGCCAATCCCAATGTGGTTGCCAGTTCTGGAGCGAGGTCGCTGTGGAGCGCGAGGCTGCGGGATGGAGAGCGAACCAACAGAGCGTTGTTGTCCGCTTCGAGCGCATCGGGTGCGAGTTGCACTTCCACCAAGTTCGTGTCCTTGGGGAGTGTGAACTGGAAGTGCTTGCGCTCGCCCGCAGGAAGCATCTCTTGGGTCCGAGCTAACTCTTGACCTTCTGCACTGACGCGCAGATCAACGGATTGAGCTGCTCCAGCAAAATTAGCAATGGTGATGAAGACGTCTTCTTCGCCGTTGTCCTTGGGCCCGGGGAAGCGCACGGCGCGAATGATGGCCAGGTTTTTTCGCACATCTCCAAGCGCAACGATGCCGACCTGTTCGGGAAAGAGGTCGGGCAGGAAGCGGTCCGTGAAAAGCGTCAAGGCTCCGTTGCCGGCGATCTCCGTAGCCAGAGTCACCGCTGGTGCGAGGTCGTGGCGGCCCGCGGCGGGGGAGTAATCTTCTAGTTTGGCCAGGGCTTCCTCTGGAAAGGCTGCTGGACCGATTTGAATCCTCGGCCGGGGTCCACTCTCGATCACGGTGACCCGGGAACCGCTGGGTAAGTCCTTGATGCGCCCGCGCAGTTGCTCGACGGCCAATTCGGCGGGGCTGCGGTCTCCTGCGACCTTGGGATCGACCGCCGCCATGGAAGCAGAGCCATCGAGAACGGCGACTAGGTGCTTGGCTTCGAGTTGGCCGCAGCCCCGCGGGCCAGCGAAGGCAAAGGCGAGCAAGAGCGCTAACAGGAGTTCGCACCAGAAGGACGGCGAACGCAGGATTCGGTCCCGGCGGCGTCCTGAGGCCGAGGTGGTGGTACGCGCGGCCCACAAGAACAGGGCGCTGACCCTTTGACGTTGAAATCGTCGCCGGAACAGATGCAGGGCGATGACGGCGGGGACACCGAGCAACGCGAGAAGACCTAGGGGATTCAGAAACATCGACAGTTGGTAGAGTCTGCCCAAGACTTGGGGATCGGAGCAACGAGATTTCGTGCTCCGACCCGGGTGTCCGAACATCTATTGAAAAGCTTGGAGGAGCCATGCCTGAACTGCCCGAGGTGGAAACGGTCACGCGGCTGATTAGGCCGGGAGTGGAGGGTCAGCGGATCCGGGGCGTGGAGGTCTCGTGGGAGCGCACCCTGGGCGGGCTGAGCGTGGGCGAGTTCGAGCGCGAGGTGCTGGGCAAGAGCATCACTCGCGCCTGGCGCCGCGCGAAGTACATCGTGCTCGATCTCGCGCAGGGGAAGCGTGGGGCGGGTAGCCTGCTGGTTCACCTGCGCATGACCGGTCGCCTGCAGATGGTGGACGCACGGGAGGAGCCTGACAAGTTCGAACGTCTGCGACTCGTGTTTCCTCGTCAGCGTGCCCTGGCCTTTCTCGACGTCCGCAAGTTCGGTCGATTTTGCTTCGAAAGCGAACCTGAGGCTGTTCTGGGGCGGTTGGGACCCGAACCACTGGAGAGTGAATTCACCCG
>JBLIMI010000079.1:0-9711 GCA_047638655.1 Minisyncoccia bacterium
AGGAACAGTGCGCGGGAGGAAAAGCGCAGGACCGGAGCCGAATGGCGAAGCTCCGCATCCACCGCCGAACGCAAAGCCTCAGGGGCCTTGAGATCTTGGACAAGCGCTCCACGTCGGGATCGGGGCCGGATAGTGAGCGCCGAACGCGGGCCATGGCGACTTCCAACAGAGCGATCAAGCAGTTGAGCTTGCGGGTCAGACGATCGCGATACTCGGCGGAGTTCAGGTTGCTCTCGTTGAAGGGCTCGTTCTCGTTGTTGGGTTTTTCAGTCATGCGGGGTTCTCTCTTTGTCCGGTGTCTTGCCTGGGCTGCGCATGCGGCGCACGCTTCAGTTCAAACTTACCCCGTCAACTGGGCCCTGCAGGGAATCTGGGCTCTGTTGAGGAAAAAATCCACCCCACGCGCTTAGGCCATCGTCAAAGTCCGAAAACTCTTCCGGGACGTTCCGCCCTCAGAGCCCAACAGGTCACAACCGGAAGACTTTTCCGGGTCAAAGTTTCCTCGCCCGATTATTCGAGCGCGGACTGCAGCATCAACAGCAACTCGCCTGAGTTGACCCGTCCCACCGAGAGAACGTCCCGGCCACGCACGTGACCTTCGAGCATTTTCCAGGGTCCGAAGCTGTAGGAACGAATCACGTCCGGGTTGTTCAGCCCCGTGTCTCCCATGGGGCCCGTGTTGCCGGTAACACCGTCGGAGTCTTCAAAGAGGAAGAACACCTGCTCGACCCCGTCGCCGTAGACAAACTGCGCCCAGGTGTTGGTCTGGGGGCTTCCGGGCTGGGGGGTCAGGTAGCGAGTCTCTTGCAGGTCGAAGCCGATCGGGGGCGCCACGGGGATCAGGGGCTCGTGTGCCAAGACACTCGGCAACGTTGCCTGATCCGTTTCCTGCCAATCTCCAGCCACCGACACCAATTGCAGATCACTTAGATCTGCGGCTAGCTGGAAGGAGTTGAAGTTCATTTCGCTGACCGGATCGCCAGCGACTGTTGCGCACGACTCGCTCATGACCAGGGAGGTCAAGGGGTCGACGGCCACCTCGAAAATGTTTCCTGTTCCATCCAAGCGCCTGAATTGGAATGTTTCGCAAGTCCGGCTGGCGATAACTTGGGTCTGCCCCAGGTCCAACACCTTGTAGTTCAGCCAGAAACGTGCGTCCTTTCTAATGCGGAAGTCTCGGTGGCGGAAAAAGAAGCCTTGGCGGCTCTCTTGGCGGCGCAAGTAGTTGTCCTCTTCCACCCAATCCATGAGCGGCGAGACAACGTTCAATGGGAAGATCGCGAAACCCCCGTTGCCGTCTGAGGCGACTTCTTCCGTGTAGACGACCTCACCGACCAAGTCCAAGACGCGGGTGTGAATGGTGACCTTTCGCGTTCCACGGTAGGCGACTTCGTAGTGGGCGCTCCCCAGTCCAGCGAAGTAGCTGGGACCATGCGCGAACGAGCCGCCAGTGGATCCCTGGGGGCCGCCAGGCCTTGTGATGGATCCGGGGCCCCCTGAGTTCGAGGTGCCTGGTCCGCCAGAACCGCCGGGCTGGGTCGAGGATGACCCGAGCGCGCCGTTGTTTTGGGAGTTTGCGCGTTTGGAGACTCTTTGAGATGCGAGACCCTTGTCTTCGGGCACCTGGACCGGGACTCGTGCCATCTCCGCGAGTTCGGGGGTCAATCCCCCGGAGACTCTCGCTGCCAATTCGCGGCCACGCCGGCTGAGGCTGGCGAGGTCCGTGGACTCGATCACCTCAAAAGAGAGCGTGGCGGGTTGCAGGGGCTCCTGGGTGGTCGCCACAACTTCGCCCTGACCTTCGGGGCTCGGGCCCTCCCGCAGGGTCATCATCAAAGCCAGGCTCGCTGCAGCGGCCAGGCCGGTGAGGAACAGTGCGCGGGAGGAAAAGCGCAGGACCGGAGCCGAATGGCGAAGCTCCGCATCCACCGCCGAACGCAAAGCCTCAGGGGCCTTGAGGCCCGGGAGTTTGTTCAACATCTGGCGCGAGACCGCGGCGGGCAGATCCTCAATGTCCTGGCCCACTCTTTGTTCCAGGTCCTCGGGTGCTTCATACCCTCCGAACTTGCCTTGCTCGCGGAGTTCTTCGAAGAGCACGCTGACCCGTGAATCAAGGGCGGCCGGAGCTTCCACTGAAGGCATCCCAACCAAGCCGTCGAGCGCGCGCTCTTCCACGAACCCAGCTTGACAGGCGCGCACCACGCGACCTTCGAGATCTCTTGGGGCGTTCACCCGGCTCAGGCTGGCCAGACTTCTGACGGCCCGCTCTTCGCGACCCTGGGCCCCCAAGGAGGCGGTCACCAGGTCCGATAGGGCTTTCGCGGGCGCACGTCGCGTTTCGAGGTGACCCAGCGCCTCCACAGAGGCTTCCAGACGTCGCACCAGAGCAGTACAGGCCTCACAGTCCCGGAGATGAATCTCCAGGGCCTCACTCCAGGGCTGACCGGCGCCGAATTCGGCAACCAGAAGCTCTTGGATGGTGTGGCAGTGCGGGGTCATGGTCTGGGGAGTCCTTGAAGTGTTCGGTGCGTGTGTTTCCTTTCGGTTGCACAAGGCGGGTTGCGTGGGCCTAAGCCAAATAGTGTCTGTCTAAAACAGGTGTCAATTCCCGATCCAGGGCCTGATGTGCCCTCGCGAGGCGAGATTTGACGGTTCCAATGGAGATTTGAAGGGTCTCCGCGATTTGGTCGTAGGTGAGGTCCTCGATGTAGCGCAGCACAGTGATGGCCCTCATTTTGGGAGAGAGGCGCAGGATGGCGTGCTGAACTTCAAGCTCCAGCTCTCGCTTGCCGGCCTGTCGCACGGGGCCGTCCAGGTCTTCCTCCGCCAATTCGAGGTGGGCTCGCTCGGGTTCGCGCTCTAGGCCGTCGAGGGAAGTGGGCTGGCGTGAGGAGCTGCGGCGCTTGAGGTCGATGCTCGCGTTGACCGCGATGCGATAGACCCAGCTCGAGAATTTTGACTCGAAACGAAAGCCACCAAGCTTGCGAAATAGGATCCCGAAGGTCTCTTGAGCTGCGTCTAGGGCATCGGCGGAGTTGCCTGTGATGCGGTAGCAGACGTTGTAGACCCGATCCTTGTAGAGCTCGTAGAGCTCGCGGAATGACCCTTCTAGGCCATCAGAGGGGCTACTTTGGCACCTCTGGATCAGTTTACTGTCGGGATCGGGTTTCATTGCTGCTCTCTCTCACGGATAGACGGCATGAAAGCTGCTGTGGTTCCCTCTTAGACGGATCTTCCATTAGATGCATAGAACTTGATCCTGGGCCCCAGAAGCGCCTGATGCCCAAACTGGGCATTCCTCCCGATCTCTCTACTCGGGGCGGCCAATCGGCCGCGCCCGGGGCCCTAGCCGCCAATCAGGCCAATCGGATCGAAGGTCTGGAAGACCTCACCGACCGAACTGGCGCAACTGGGGGGGCAACTCGAGTCGAAGTCGCTGATGCAATCGGCTGCCACCACTTCGTGGGTGATCACGCCACCATCCGAGCCGATTTCGATGGAAGCCTGGAAGCAGATTTCGCCGGGGGTCCAGGTGGTCGGAATTCCGCCGCCGGTCCCAGTGGGAATCGGTCGGTAGATCGAGCCAGCTGAGGGTCCGCCGGGGTTGCCAGCGCCACCACCAGAATTCAAGGCCTGCCAACGGTCGAAGGGCCCGCTCTGCAGAATGGTCAAGACTCCATCGATGCTGATCAAGTCAACGCTGGCCGCAGCCACAACCAAGGGCGCCGAATCCAGGCTGAGGGTCGCAAAGATAGAGAGGTTTCCGAGGGCGTGCACGGCATCCTCCGAGAAGGGAACGTCTAGGAGCAGGACCCCGCTGGCTCCGTCCTCGGTCGGGTACCGTGAAATGGTGACCCCGGGCTCAGAGAGTGCTCCCGGAAAGAACCTCGGCAGCTCATTGAGCACCACGCCGATTTGGAACTCTTTGTTTTGGGCATTGCCATCGGTGTAGAAGGCCGCGATTTGCAAGTGCAAGCCGTCGTCCTCACCAGAGGCAGACATACTCAGCGACAGTGCACCGGGCAGGGGTTTGTCACCCACATCACCAGGATCACTTCCTCGGGCAAATTCTTCCAGATCGCCGTAGCCGTCGCCGTCCGTGTCGACCAGGTACCTCGAGCTACCCAGCACTTGCTCGGCAAGATTGCTCAGGCCGTCGCCGTCATCGTCGAGAGAGGCGCTGGGGGACGCGTGCAGGACGGGCAGGCTCTTTCCAGCAGGCCAAGCAGCGATTCCCAAACCCAGCGCAACAAAACCGGCGAGGGACACCGAATTCAATCCAACGCGACTCAACCCGACACGCCGGAGTGTGCTGCGGAGCGAGCTAGCTGTGCTTGGAGAAGGCTTGAGCATCAATCGAGGATTAGAGGTTGACCTGTGGTCGTGCTATGCGGAGCTGGGAGGCCTGAGCAGGCTATTTCATCTATCCCAGGGCACGAATAAGACTACAGCACAAAGTCAAGATTGGGCAAGTCTCCCTTTTTTACAACCCGAATTCCCCCGGGACCCCCTAGGAAACTGCCAAGACTGTTGGATGCCCCATTCCATCCGAACCCCCGTCGCCGTAGGATTGCCGCCCCTCAGGGGGCCGATGGTTGAGATTTCTTCGCCCTGACCCCTGTCCAGGCGCCCGTAGCTCAGCTGGATAGAGTGTTGGCCTCCGAAGCCAAAGGTCATAGGTTCGAATCCTATCGGGCGCACCATTTACCTCCCCCGGGTTACGGGAGGGGCTGCCCCGCGGCGCTCAGGAGCGCACGTTCGACCTCACCAAAGGTCGCCTCGCGGTCAAACTGGCCACGCAGGGATCTCCCGGCTGCGACGAACTTCTCGCCTAGGTCACGATCGGAGAGAATGCGTTGGATGGCGCTTGTGAGCTGGACCGAATCGTGTGGGTCCACGAGCAAGCCGTTCTTCTCGTCCTCGACGACTTCGGGATTGCCGCAAACGTTGCTAGCCACAATCGGTGTGTCCAGATGGAGCACCTCAAGCAAGGTGTGCGAGAGTCCCTCGTACCGCGAGTTCAGCACGAAGACATCCGAAGCGCGAATGTAGAGCGGGATCTCTGCATGGGGCACATTGCCCAGGAAGGTGACCCGCTCCGAAATGCCCAACTCGCGGGACAGTTCTTTCCAGGGCTCTTCCATGTCGCCATCCCCTGCGATCAACAAGTGCACGTCACTGGGCAATTTGGCCAGCGCTTCCAAGATTCCCGACACACCTTTCCAGACCATCAGTCGGCAAATGGTGAGCACATACCTCTTCTCTGTCTCTAGCCCCAAGTCCGCCCGGATACTGGCCTTGTCCGAAGACACGCTGTCTGGGTTCTGGCCGTGATAAGCGTTGAAGATCTTCTGCACCTTGCCAGGGTCCACGCCATAGCTCTGGATCAAGATTTGACGCAGGAACTCTGAGCAGCTCACGATGTGCTTGCACCACCCCCACCAAGTGCGTTGCAGGCGACGGGTAAGCTTCACGCGCCAGTCGTAGGTGTGCTTTTGAAAAGTAACGATGTCATCGTCGCCGCACCAACCTTTGCGGTGTGCGATTTCCCAGGCGCCGTCCACCATGATGCGGATCACTGTGGGCTTCCCCCGCAACTTCGCTGCAAGCACATGCAGCAACGCAAGGTGCTCTTGCACGTACACCAAGTCCACATTCTTGGATTCCGCAAAAACGGCAAAGAATGCCTTTAAGTAGCGGATTGGGAGGGGTCCACGGGGAACCGTCCGAATGGGAAACGTGAATCCTTGTGGGTTTTCCTGGGAGCAAAAGGCCACCACTCTCACGTCGTGCCCGCGGTCCTGTAGAAAACGCGCCAGGCTCGGAACGTAGACGGCCGGACCCCCGAGGTCGGGCGGGAAGACGGGGGATGTGATCAGAATTCGCATGGAGGATTCGAGAGGCCTGGCCGGTGGTGAGCAGTCAACTACTCAGCCTTCCGGCACGGTCGCATCACCCACTAAGCTCTCGTTGCGATTCGCGCAGCGGTCGCCCGCGATCGCTCGCAAGCGCTCCGCCGTGATGTCCCCGGTGGGGTATTCCCCATTGAAACATGCGTTGCAGAACTTCTTGATCTTTGGGTTTCCTGCACGCGCCGCATCGTTCATGGCCTCACGGTCCAGATACATCAGGTAGTCGACACCGAGTTCGGCAGCGATATCCTCAATGGTGCGCCCAGTTGCGATGAACTCGGTCTTCGTGGCCATGTCGATGCCGTAGGGGCAAGGCGCCACCAACGGGGGCGATGTGGACGCGAAGTACACGTTGCGGGCTCCCGCCTCGCGAGCCATTTGAACGATGCGGCGGGAGGTGTTTCCACGCACGATCGAGTCGTCCACCAAGAGCACATCCCGACCCTCGAACTCGAGTTTGATCGGGTTCAGCTTGCGCCTTACGGAGCGATTTCGGGAGCTTTGATTGGGCATAATGAAGGTCCGCCCGATGTAGCGGTTCTTCACGAGGCCTTCGCGGTAAGGAATGCCGAGTGCCGTGGCCATGCCAAGGGCCGCGTCGCGTGATGAATCGGGAATCGGGATCACCGAGTCCGGCATGGGCGCTCCCGAGGCTTTCCACTGCTCCGCCATTTTCTGACCAAAGCGCGTGCGCGTCTTGTAGACCGAAATGTCATCGAGCATGGAGTCCGGGCGCGAAAAGTAGACCCACTCGAAAATGCACGGACGATGGGGCTTATCGGCCAACTGGGCCGTGTGCACCTTGCGCTCGTGATCGATGAAGATGGCCTCGCCGGGCCCCACATCGTAGGTCTTGGTGTACCCATTGATGTCGAGCACCACGCTCTCGCTAGCACAGGCGAACCAGCGTCCCTCCTCGGTCTCTTTCTCCCCGAAAATGATGGGTTTGATGCCGTAGGGGTCGCGGAAGGCGACCATGCCCAAGTCAGGGATGGTCGCCACCACCGAGTAGGCACCCTTGACGAGGGTGTAGACCTCTTTGACCGCATGAAAGATGTCAGCGGCCTGAATCTCTTTGGCGCCGGTTTCCTGCATGCGCTCGTCCAGGGCTCGAGCGAAGACAAACAGGATGACTTCCAGATCGCAGGACGAGTTGAGGCGGATTCGCTTGCCTCGAAAGAAGCCCTCCACCAATTCGGCATAGTTGCTCACGTTGCCGTTGTGAGCCATGGCGATGCCGAGGGGATAGGTCAAATGGAACGGCTGGGCGTCATCCCCGCGATTGCCGCCGATGGTTGGGTAGCGCACGTGCCCCACGCCTAAATTGCCCCGAAGGCGGGCCATGCTCTTCTCATCGAAGACTTCGAGCACGAGGCCCAGACCCTTCTTTAGGTGGAAGGAATCGGTGAAGGTGATGATTCCGGCCGCGTCCTGGCCGCGGTGCTGAACGGCGAGAAGCCCTTCGTAGATCTCGCTGGCGACGTCGGTCTGGTCGGGACCGTAGATTCCAATGAATCCGCACATGGCATGTTTATGGGCCCCGAGGACAACAGTCGAGGCAGCTGCGGGAGGAGGACGCCCAAAGTTAGTCGATCTGAGCCCCGTGGGCGTCAATCAGGTGCGAGAAGTCTCGGACCATGCCGCAAAATGCGGTGGCGCCCCTGGCGGGGTATCATGGAGTGAGTATGCCAACCCACAAACCCTCAATCGCAATCCAACGCCTGCAGCGCGTCGACCGCACGCTCGGCTGGCTGGTCTGTGCCGCCCTGCAACCCTGGCGACTCCTGCGCAGGTTGCGGCGACGAGGGGCGTCGGCACCCGTCGGCAATGTGCTCCTGATCAAGTTTTGGGGCATCGGGAGCCTCCAACTTCTGACCCCGGCGGCCCAGGTTCTGCGGGAAAGACACGCGGGGGCCAGGTTCACCCTGCTCACCCTGCGAGCCAACGAGAGCTTCGCCAGGGGTTTGGAAGTTTTTGATGAGGTCCGCAGCTTCGACAGCCACGCCACCAATTGGTGGACAATGGCTCTCCGAATCGTGCACCTGGTTCGCGACCTGCGGGCCAGTCAGTACGACATCATCTACGACTTCGAGTTCTTCACGCGCTTCTCTGCCGTGGTCTCCTTTCTGGCATCCGCCAAGCACAGCGTTGGCTTCTGTTCCAGCTCGACCTGGCGAGGCAAGCTGCACACCGCAGACGTGACCTTCAATCGCTACTGGCATGTAGCGCGCAATTTCCGGGCCCTGGCCGGTGGGGAGAATGGAGCAGGGATTCCTTTTGGAGAGTTTGTTCCCTACCAGATTTCAGCAGAGGAGCAATCCTCTGCAAGCGCTCGATTGGGCGTGGCGGGAGTCGGCACCCGCGCCTACATCGTACTCAACCCCAACGCCGGTTTGCTGTCCCTCGAGCGCCGTTGGTCCCGCGCAAACTTCGCATCCCTGGCGCGGCAGATTCGGGAGCAAACCCAGCTCCCGATCCTGCTTGTCGGGTCGAAGTCGGAAATGGATTACACCGCTGGCCTGCGCGCCTTGGTAATGGACATCGAGCCAGAGAGGCTGGTCAACCTCTGTGGCGAGCTCTCCACCGGGGAACTGTGCGCTGTCTTGAAAGGCGCGCGCGCCGTGATCACCAATGACTCCGGGCCCATGCACTTGGCTGCCGCGCTTGGCGCACCAACACTTGGGCTCTTCGGACCCGAGACCCCCTTAATGTACGAGCCGCTCGGGTCCCAGGCGGACTACATCTATCGCCCCACCATCTGCAGTCCATGCATCAACGTGCATCAGGGAAAAGTCGCGACCTGCATCCATGATCGGCCGGAGTGTCTGGCCAACATCACCGTTCATGATGTTTGGAGTTGGCTCAATGCGCAGCTTGGGATCACGAGCGTTGCTCCTAGATCGGCTCTCTTGCGAGTCGTAGAGCGTTAGCAAGCCGCCAGCCATGCGCGTCCTGTTGCTCAACCCTCCCGGCGTGGAGACTTACATCCGCGACTATTTCTGTTCTAAAACGACGAAGTCGAATTACCTGTTTCATCCGGTAGATCTCTTGGCCCTTTCGGGAACCCTGGCTACCGAGCACGAGGTCCAAGTCCTCGACTGCATCGTCGAACAATTGACACCCGCTGCGGCCGAGGCACGCATTGACCTCTGGGACCCGCAAGCTATTGTCAGCCTGGTCGGGTCCGTGAGTTGGCCCGAGGACCGCTCCTTTCTCTCGGGCCTCGCCGCGTCAGGAAGACGCGTGCTCGCCATCGGGGACGTCTTGCACGAAGCCGCTGTGAAGCGCCTGCAGGCTGAAACCTGGCTCGAAGCCGCGCTCGACGATTTCACCAATCAAGACGTGTTGCACATCCTCGCGGGAAATCTAGACGCCGTTTGTCGGTCGACCATCCGTCTCGAAACAGGCGAGATCGTGGAACGCAAACAGCACGCAACAGGCAAACAGTTCCGGCTTCCCCGGCCCCGGCATGAACTCTTTCCCGCTCACGGTTACCGCTTTTCCTTTGCGAGAGAGGCGCGTTTCGCGACGGTCCTTACGGACTACGGTTGCCCGTACCCTTGCACGTTTTGTGTCATCGGCACCCTTGGTTTTCGCACGCGCCCCGTAGCTGATGTATTGGAAGAAGTTCAAGCGCTTCGCGAGGCCGGGGTCCGTGAATACTTTTTCATGGACCAGACCTTTGGTATTCAGCACGAACGCGCCATGGAACTGTGCGCCGCCTTTGAGGCCATGGGCGACATGTCCTGGACTGCCTTCACTCGTCCCGATCTCGCCGCTGATGAACTATTGAATGCGA
>JBLIMI010000080.1:0-9704 GCA_047638655.1 Minisyncoccia bacterium
GAGAAACGGGCTCGCCACTCCCACGTGCCGAGGATCCCGGGTCACCCTGGACCGCCGAGGGTGCCTGGCTTAGCCTGCTCTCCCTCCCGTGACCTACGCGCACTCAATTGCCCACTTGGGCTCGATCGGCACCATGACCATGAACTTGGCTCCAATCCTCGGCTGCCTGGCCCTCACACTGGCCACTTCCATCGCACGCCAAGAGGTCACGAATCCGGAAGCGACGGATGCGGGACGCGAGACGTACCTCGGTCGGGAGGTAGCGCGCACCATGCACTGGAGTGGTGCCGACTGGCTGCTGCGCGAGTCCCGCGAGAAAGAAGAGAACAGCAAACTCATGCTCGCCAATTTAGGCATCCAGGAAGGCCAGACCCTCTGCGACTTTGGGTGTGGCAATGGGTACTACAGCTTGCGAATGGCCGAGATGGTTGGTCCCGGCGGTCGAGTCTTGGCCGTCGATCTTCAACCGCAGATGCTGGAACTCCTGGAACAACGGCAACTCAGCGCAGGGCTCAAGAACATCAAGACGATTTCGGCCAGCCTGAAGGATCCCGGCCTCGCACCAGGAAGCTGCGACGCAATTGTGTTGGTCGACGTTTACCACGAGATCAGCCACCCTGTGACGGTCCTACGTTCCCTGCGGCGAGCTTTGAAACCGAAGGGCCGTCTCTATCTGCTGGAGTTCCGGCTTGAGGATCGTACTGTCCCCATCAAGCTGGAACACAAGATGTCGAAAGCGCAAATGTTGCTCGAGATGCACGCCAATGGCTTGCGCTTCGCTGCCGAATTCGACGGTCTTCCCTGGCAACACTTGATGGCCTTTGAAAGCGACCCCGAGTTTCCAAGACAAGATGGACGACAAGAGGCGAGCGCGCGCGCTCTAGCGGAGGGACTCAAACGGGCGCTGCGCACCGGTGACTTCATGAGCTTGCCGGGATTCTATAGCGAAGAGGTGACGCTCCTCGCCGGTTCACCCTTGCTCTCGGACACGGAGAGCGACCAAGGCCTCACCGTCACTCGCCGCGATTGGCAGCGTCGAATCGCTAGCCACGTGGAAGGAATGACTCCGAAGGCTTGGAGCCTCGCCATGCAGGACTGCGAGTTTGATTGGACCGCCTCCACACGGAGCTCCTCCAACGCTGCACGCCCCGATCGCTACAAGCTGAACGCCACGGGTCCGAGTCAGAACGCCAGTTGGGAGCTCTACAAGAACACCGCCGGCCAGTGGCTGGTCGTTAGCGAAAAGCTCGGCCGTTGATTCGTCGCAAAGGCCCGCACGCATGAAAAACCCGGAGCAATCGGGCTGGGATTGAGGAGGCTTGTGGCGCCCGGCACGGCCGCTGACTATGGTCTTCCTATGCAAGTGCGCATCACAAAGACCTCCCTTGCGGTTACGGACTGCACGACGCGCATGCCATTCAGGTTTGGCATGAACACCATGACCTGGGCGCCGACGCTGACTGCCCGTGTGGAGATCGAAGGCGAAGGCGGCGTGGCCACTGGCTATTCTGCAGACCTTCTCGTGCCCAAGTGGTTTGAGAAAGACCCGTCCAAGTCCCTGCAAGACGACGTCCAGGGATTGATGCAAAGCGCGCGGGCCGCGGCAGACGTGGCCCAGGTAGCGCGTCCGGAAAATGTATTCGATCTCTGGTGGCGCACCTACCGCGAACGGGTGCACGGGCAGCCACTGAATGCATCGGACCGCTTGCTGCGCGGATTCGGTGTGGCCTTGATCGAGCGGGCCCTGATCGATGCCACCTGTCGGCTCGCCAGGCTCTCATTCTTCGATGCACTCAAGTCGGACCTGTTTGGCATTCGGCCACAAGTGGTGTATCCAGAGTTGAGTGGTTGGTCCTTGGCCTCCAGCTTGCCGGCCAAAGCAGCGAACAGCATCGCCGTCCGCCATACGATTGGCCTGCTAGACGACCTGCGGGTTTCCGACGTCGCTGATGGCGACCGCATGACCGACAACTTGCCCCAGGCGCTCGAAGAAGACATTGAGGCCTACGGGCTCAAGTGGTTCAAACTCAAGTTGTGCGGTGACCGCGAAGTGGACTTGCCGCGCACGCTCGCCTTTGGAAAGGTCCTGAGCGAGCGTGTCGGACCGCAAGCCCGCTTCACGGTGGACGGCAACGAACAGTTCCGAGACCTGTCCGTGCTGGTCAGCTTCTTGAGGGACCTCGACCGTGAACCCGGTGGTTCCGAACTTCTAGAGCGCTTGCTCTACATCGAGCAACCCCTGCCCCGCGCCCTTAGCTTGGTGGATGACGCGGCCGCCGGTTTGGCGGCCTTGAACGAGATCGCGCCGGTCATTCTCGACGAAGCGGATCATGGGGTGGAAGCGCTGCCGCGCGCGCTCGATCTTGGCTACTCGGGTGTCTCTGTGAAGAATTGCAAAGGTGTCTTGCGCGCCATGCTGCAACGCGGATTGGTGGAAACGCGCGGAGCCTTTCAATCCGGCGAGGACCTCACCAACTTAGGGGTTCTCGCCTTGCAGCAAGATCTGAGCACGATGGCCGCGCTCGGTCTGGGTCACGTGGAACGCAACGGACACCACTATTTCCGAGGATTGGATCACCTCTCGAAGGCCGAAGGCTCTGCCGCCCATGAGGCGCACCCGGATCTGTGGCAAGCGCAGAACAGCGGGCACTTCTTGCGCATCAAAGACGGCGAACTTGACCTGAGCACCCTGCAGTGTGTGGGGTACGGATACGATTCGCAGATCGATTGGAACGCGCGCACCCCTCTCGAAGAGTGGACCTTTAGCCAACACTAATCGTGGATTACAAGACTCCGGGACAGCACAAAAATTGGGAAGCCTTCCAGGGTCACTGGTCGAGTGTGGCGCAGGACCTCGGCAGTGACGAGCAAGTTCATGGTGCCAGTGGCGCCCTTGCGGAATCCTACATGCTTGGCGAACGCCGCATTGGAAATCGCTGGGCCATCCATCCCATGGAAGGCTGGGATGGAACGCCACAAGGTCTACCGAGTGAAGACACTCTTCGGCGTTGGCGTCGTTTTGGCGAGAGCGGCGCCAAATTGATCTGGGGAGGAGAGGCCTTCGCGGTGCTGGCGGAAGGGCGCGCCAACCCCAGCCAACTCTTCCTCAATCCGCGGGTCGACAGCGGCGCCGGGTTGGAGCAATTGCGCACGACCTTGGTGAAAGCCCATGCCAGCCATAACGAGTCCACCGAGGACCTCTTCGTCGGCTTGCAACTCACCCACTCCGGTCGCTTCTGTCGTCCCGGGAGCGGCGGGCCCGCGCCTCGCATCGCCTACCGACACCCACTGCTCGATGCGCGTGTGGGCGTGACTTCCGATGAGGCATTGCTCACGGACACCGAACTCGATGACCTGTCGGGACACTACGTGAAAGCTGCCCGTTGCGCGCAAGAAGCGGGCTTTGACTTCGTGGATGTAAAATGCTGCCACGGATACCTGCTGCACGAGTTGCTCGGCGCCAAGACGCGCCCCGGCCCTTACGGCGGAAGCTTCGAAAACCGCACACGCTTCTTTCGCAACACGGTGACCGCCATTCGCGCCGAGTGCCCGGGTCTCGCGATCGGGGTTCGGGTTTCCATCGGAGACCTGATTCCCTTCTCCCCCGCCGACGATCGCCGGGGTGTGCCCGAGTCGTGGGACTCGACCCGTCCCTATACCTACGGCTTTGGAGTCGATGAACAGGATCCAAGACAAGTTGACTTGCGAGAGAGCTACCTTTTCCTGCAGCTACTGCAAGATCTGGACATCACCCTGGTGAACTTGACCCTGGGCTCGCCCTACTACAATCCCCATCTTCAGCGCCCTGCAGCGTACCCTCCTAGTGATGGCTACCGGCCACCCGAGGACCCTCTGTTCCAAGTGGCGGAGCATTTGCGCATCACGCGCCATTGCAAGGCGACTTTCCCGAGCCTTGCTTTTGTGGGAACCGGCTACACCTACTTGCAAGAGTGGTTGCCCAACGTCGCGCAACACGAGGTGGCCGGCGGGCACGTGGACTTCGTTGGCTTGGGACGCATGGTACTGAGCTATCCGGAGATGCCCAGGGACGTGCTGGCCGGATCGAAACTGCAACGCAAGAGAGTTTGTCGCACATTCAGCGATTGCACCACAGGGCCCCGCAACGGTCTCCGCAGTGGTTGTTACCCCCTCGATGATTTCTACAAGCAACGGTCCGATGCCCGCACACTGGCAGAGATCAAGGAGCGCCTGAGTTGATGGACACCACCCAAGAGATCCGCGAACTGAAAGAATTGGATGCCAAGCCGCTCGTGCCGAGGACTCTCGGTTATCTGCGTCGCATCGGACCGGGCTACATGCAGTCGGCCATGACCCTCGGAGGAGGTACCGCCTTCGCCTCCATCTTCGCGGGGGCCGCCTTTGGATACCAATTGCTCTGGGTCGCTCCCTTGGCCATGTTCCTGGGCATCATTGTGCTCTCCGCAGTCGCGCACCAAACGCTCTCCAGCGGCGAGAATCCGTTCCAGGCCATGAAGCGCCATGCCGGTCCCTTCTTCGCTTACGGATGGGCCTTTAGCGGCATCGCCTCTTCTATCATCTGGCAGTTTGCTCAGTACGCGCTCGCCAGTTCCATGCTGGTGGCGCTCGCCAAGAACGCTGGCTACGAAGTCTCCACCGGCGCCATGGGATTTGCGGCCCTGGCCTGGTGTGTAGCGGTGGCCTTTCTCTACGACGCCAGTCCGAAGCTCGTCAAGCTCTACGAGAACATCATCAAGGGCACCGTCTGGTTCATCATCGCCTGCTTCGGCTTCGTGGTGATCAAGTCGGGCATCCCGCACCCGGAAGACTTGCTCGCCGGGCTCGTTCCTTTCCGCATACCGGGAGAAAACCAAGGCGTGGTCGGTTCCACCCTCGTCGTTTCGGGACTGGCGGCAGCGGTAGGCGCCAACATGGTCTTCGTTTATCCCTACACGCTACGTAAGCGAGGCTGGGGCCGGGCACACCGCAGACTCGCCCGCATCGACCTGGGTTTCGGCATGTTCATTCCTTACGTGATTGCCGCCAGTCTAATGGTGATCGCCTCCGCCAGCGTCTTTTACTACGGCGACCCCGAACTCTTCACCGGCAAGAAGATCTCTCCCTGGCAAGCAGCGGAGATGTTGGCCGCGCCGGATCGGTTGGGCCCCACCGTCGGTATGTGGGTCTTTGGACTCGGCATCGTCGCCATGGCTCTCTCATCCATCACCATGCAAATGCTCTGCTCTGGCTTTGCCCTGTGCGAGATGTTCGGCTGGAAGCCCTCCGGCCCGCGATACAAGATCGGTCTCTTGCTGCCGGCGGTGGGAGTGTTGGGCTCGGTGTTCTGGAATGACATGCGACTCTGGATTGCGGTCCCGACCAATGTCTTCTGCGGATTCTTGCTGCCCGTGGCCTACATCGGCTTCATTCGATTGCACCGCAGCCGAGAGTATCTCGGGAGCGACTTGCCCAGCGGATGGAAGGGGCGTTTGTGGACTCTTGGCATGGTCATCAGCACCGGAGTCCTGATCGGCTTCCTGACGTGGTTCGCATGGAACAACATCCCCGGGTGGTTGGAACAAGTTCGTTCGTGAAGCAGCACTTCGAATCACCGGAACTGAGCTTCGATCTCGACGATGGTGTTCTGACGCCCTACCGGGAAAAGAACGCGAGCCTGGAGCGGGTGGCCCCCGTGCGTCTCGTCTACGCCGCGGCGCACCTGGTGATGCATGATGAGTATGCCCAAGTCGATCAACGCCTGTCGCAAGCCGTCGCTCCTGAGGAAATTGCACCCCACATCGATTGGGACAGCACGCTTGATCTACGCCGGCGTCTGGATCGATTGGGTTTTGGCATCGCCGAAGCCATGGACACCGCCCAGCGTTTCCAAATCGGCTGGAAGAACGCGGGGCGCTTGATCGAGGGCTGTGGAAAGCTCGACCTCGATCACGGGTTTGTCGCCGGAGCCGGCGTCGACCACTTGTCCTCCGTATCGAACGAGGACCAACTGGTCGCGGGTGTGGTCTACCAAGCCCAGTTCATTCGCGATCAGGGCGGAATCCCGATCCTGCTGCCCCTGGTTTGGCTCTGCGAGCAGGAATACGACGAAGCGGGATACGTTCGCGTCTACGGCCGCATCGTCGAGGCGCTCGAAGGGCCGCTGTTTCTGCACTGGCTCGGCGAGATGTTCCTACCCGCCCTCGCGGGTTACTTTCCCGGGGATAGTTTTCAACGCATCATGGCGCACTGCCCCGAAAAGCTGCGGGGCGCAAAACTCTCCTTGCTCGACGCGGACCTCGAGCGTCGTTTGCGCGCAGAACTTCTGCTGCGAGATCAAATCCTTCTCACCGGGGACGACTTCAACTTTGCCGGGTTGATGTGCGGGGGTCCGGTCACGGGGCACACAACCGTGGGGAACCTGCAAGTCCCCACTGGAGAGTTCAGCCACGGTCTGCTCGGTATCTTTGACGCCATTGCCGAGCCGGCCAGTCTTGCGCTTCAATTCCTCGCACGAGGCGATACGGCGACCTACGGCGAGTTGATGGAGCCCTGCGAACGACTGGGGCAGCACCTCTTTCGCACGCCCACGCGGCATTATAAAGCGGGCCTGGCGTTCCTCGCCTGGCTCAATGGATGGCAACCCAATGCCATGCTCGTGCAACATGAAGAACTCTCCAGAGCACGGTCACATTACTTCGAAGCGGCTCGCTTGGCTTCCGCCGCGGGGGTGATTTCGGACAGCGCCGGCGCCTTGCGCAAGCTCGGCAAGTTGCTCAAGACGCAGTAGTCGAGTGGGCGAAGCCGGGCGCATCGACCAACTCCGCCTCGCCGACCCAGTCAGGTAGGCTTGATGAAGCGCATGGTCAGCCGATGACCAGCGCCAGCCGGCCCGGCGAGGGCCGACAAGGGCCCCTGAGCCCAGCGCACCAGCGGGCGGTACCAGTGGCCTTTGAGTTCTCCTCCTTCACGCAATGCGAAGCCACTGGTGGTTACCTCGACGCGCTTGAATTTCGCTGCGCGCCCCAGCGCCTGCGCGGATGTGGGACCGTAGAAGCGAATGTGTCCGTTGGCCGCGAAGCCATAGTAAGGCCATTCCTTCCCGCGCAAGCGGGAAGACCAACTCTCCACCGAACCCGTGCGCAAGTAGGCCATGCCACCTGGTCGCAGCACTCGCTTAATCTCAAGCAGCAGATCGATGGGATCCACCACATGCTCGATCACTTCGTTCATATGCACGATGTCAAAGTGATCGGACGGAAAAGCGGCACTGCTTAGATCGCCACTGATCACATTTAGACCAGCCTCCAATTTTGAGTACTGCGCGAGCACGTCGAGGGTCTCCACACCATGTTCTTGCCAGCCACGGCGCTTGGCTTCTTTTAGGAAGAACCCAGGACCGCAGCCTACGTCCAACACCCGTCCATTCTGGTGATAACGCTCAAATTCACCAAAGGCCATGGGCCAGAGCTTGCTCTCGTTGCGCGGCGACGCCGTGTTGAGAAAGACCTCGAGCACGACTTCCCTGGGACTGTGCTCGACAAATTCGGGGTAGATGTCGTGCACCCAAACCAACTCGCATTGCTCGCAGCGCCAGTGCCACTTGTCGAAGCGCTCGAAGTAGCGCAGGGGGTTGGTGGCGCGGCAAACCAGGCATTGCTTGGGCTCGCTGCCCAAGGCCAAAACGGCTTGTTCCAGACCAGCGGGCGTTGAGACGTCGCGAAGTTCCGGTATCCCGGAGGTCGATGCGTGAAGAGTGGTGTCCATGGGAAGCTGATGAGGAGCAGGGCTGGGCATCCTACCAACTCACGTCACGTGCTTCCCGCTCGTTCGATGATCAGGGATTGATGGGATCCCGTTCGTGGGCACCCATGTCGATGATCGGTGCCACACCCGAGCCCGTGTCAGGAGCCGCGGGGTCATCCATGCGCCTGGGGTTTCCTCCCAAGTCCAGGGGCAGTTCCTCCAACAAATCTCCGTCTTGGTCCAGGTCACTAGGATCCTCCCCGGGCAAGAGACCGTTGCGGCTCGAGTCGATGCAAGCGGAGCCCGCCGCAAGTCGCAAGTCACGGGCTAGCTCATTCACGAACATCGGATCTGAGTTGATGTTGCCTGTTCCAGCCCAAACTCCGCCTTGCACGCAGGAGAGCCGCACGCTGATGTTGAGTCCGCTGGTCTTGATCTGCTGGTTGCTCGTGCTCCCCACGCCGCTGTTGTTCCAAATGATGGTGCCCTGCACGGCTGTCACTCCGGGACCTCCCTCGAACAGATGGATGCCTCCCGCGCCATTGGCCGAGCTATTGCCGACGATGGTGCAAGCCAGGATTTGAACGTTGTCCGTCCCGACTGAGTTGATGGGCATCTCGGCGATCGCGCCGCCATAACCCGCGGCATGATTGTCGAGGATCGCACAGTTGATCAGGCGAACACTTCCCGCGTCGTTCAAGAGCACACCGCCACCGCTTCGGGTGAGGACGAAGGTCGTCCCCACGGCTCGGTTCCTCCTGATCGTACAGTTCACAACATCTCCCACCGGGAACGCTCCGACCGCGGACCGATAGATGGCCATGCCACCGCCAGTGGAAGCCTTGTTCTCATAGATCTCGCAGCGGGAGACGAGAAAACCGGACGCGCCGCGGAGCAGCAGACCTCCTCCCGCGATGTAGGAAATCTGAGCATTGGTGGCGTTTCCGCCACGAATCGCGAGACCGTCCATAAGTACATTGGGAGTCGTCTCGTCGACGACGACAACGTGCGCCGTGTTGTCAGACATCCCAGATGGGAATGCATCGTTACCGAGCAAGTCGCCCGAAAGTACAGTCGGGTGCAACTCAAGATTCCGCTGAGAGAGCGAGGTCTCCGTTCCCGTGAAGCCCCCATAAATGATCGCTCCCGCGCCCGGGCGGAATGAGGCTTCCACGTCGAGACCGGAAGTGGGGTAGTAAACCCCCTCCGCGACCCAAATATCTCTCACTTCAAGCGGGTGCAGGCGATGCAAGTTCAGTGCTTCCTGAAGGTCGTTCAATGCGCTCCCCCAGGAGTGTCCATTGCCGCCCGCAAGCGCGTCCACGTCCACGTGCAAGCGCAAGGCGCCTTCGCACTCATCAGGAATTGAGTTTCCGTTCAGATCCAGAGACGTGCCCGCTGCGATGTCGCAATCATCGGGAACCCCGTTCAGGTCGCAGTCCCACTCGCATTCATCGGGCATGCCGTTGCCATTGCAATCCAGGCTGACTCCGTCACTGATGTCGCAGGAATCGGGAATGCCATTCTCGTTGCAATCAACGCCCAAGGAAGCACACTCGATCACGTCCAGACGCAAACTGTCCGTCATCCAACTGTTGCCCATGCTGTCGCGCAACGCGCCCTGCACCTGGGCCCCTTGGGTGGCAACCCCAAACGGCAAGCCCAACGCCATTACGGGCGCGTTGAGGACTCCTCCGGCGGGAATCGTTCCGAGATAGAGCACTGAATTTTCGAGGGGTAAGTCGGCGAAGCTCGTCGTTCCACCGGACGTGGAGCGGGTTCCTGCAAGCAATGGTTGCTCCAACAGCAGGGTTCCGTTGTAGCGATTTGCCCGTTCAAACCCCGTGCCGTTCCCAGCCAAGAGATAGACCTCATCCCCGGGCAATCCCTCAAAGCGCACCACGAACGGGCCCGACTCCTGAACGACCGCGGGCGCGTCCAAATGCCGTGCGCTCCCGGTGAGCTGTGTGACTTGTCCAACT
>JBLIMI010000081.1:0-9607 GCA_047638655.1 Minisyncoccia bacterium
CTTCGGAGGGCCAGCAGGTCTGCATTTCGAAACTCAGGACGTCCGTATAGAACTTGATGGCAGCACTAACGTCTCTGCAGTTGAAATGCAGACTCATCGGGTGGCTTTCGCTGTGATCCACCATGGGTCTTGGCTTCCTTATTTCTGGCCTTGGGGCATTCCGCAGCGGTTTTCCAGGGTGTTGAGGCCGCCGATACCCAGATGCGTGCGGGTATCGAGGAGTTTCTTGACGGCGGAGTCCGAGAGCGGCTCCAACCCTCCGCGTACCGTGTGGGCGAGCCATAGGATGCGGGCCGTGTGCTCTAGCATGTCGAGCTTCTTGAAGGCGTCGAGCAGATTGGTGCCGAGTGTCACCGAGCCGTGATTGCGCATCACCATCGTGTCAGAACAACGGACGGTCTCGCGAATCGACTCGCCGAGTTCTGATGTTCCCGGCGTGGCGAAGGGCGTGGTGGGGATTCCTCCGATCGTGACAATCATCTCCGGGATGATGGGCATTTGCATGTCGATCTCCGCCACGGAAAGGGCCACAGCGTGGGGCGGATGACAGTGCAGCACGGCCTTGACGTCCGGGCGTTCGTTGTAGCACACCATGTGAATGCCGGTTTCGGTGGACTTCTTGGCCGGCGGACCGACCGTCTCCCCGTCCATGTCGATGCGAGCCAGTTGCTCCATCTGAAGGAATCCCTTCATGCCCCCGGCGGGCGTGATGACGAGCGTGTCGTCCGAGAGTCGCACCGAGATGTTGCCGTCCGAGGCCGAGATCAAGTTGCGCTCGTAACAGATCTTGCCGATCTCGCAGATACTGCGCCGTGCTCGTAGCTCTTCATCGGACCAGCCGTAGAGCGATCCGATCTGTTCCTGATTCATGGGAAGGGTCATTGATTGATTCCCGTTTGGTTACGGTTGGACGAGTGGGGTAGGGCGCGGGGTTGTCCCGTGTTCGTAGCAGAGCTTGTCGTTTTGTTCGATGAAGTCGACCACGCCCACGATCACGGTCTTGATGGCCGCTTTGGGATTCCCGACGATTTGTCGGCCCCCGTTTCCTTCGTCGAGCACGAGCACGCGGTCACCTTCTCCTGCTCCTACCCGGTCGATGGCGACGCGAGTCTTGGAGGTAACAGTGCCGTCGGGCAGAACCATTCGCAAAATGAGCAGTTTTTCGCCATCCAGTTCCGGGATCTGAATCGGTGCCACCAGCGTGCCCACGACATCCGCAAGGAACATCAGTGCACCTCCGCCGAGCGGTTGGCGAGCAAGAACTGGTCCTTGTCGATTGTCTTGCCAAGAACGCAGGCCTCTTCGACGAAGCCGATGACCGATGCGTCCACGGGAACAAACGTCTCGGGCAGAGCCATGGCGCCCTCGCGGCCGTCCACGTAGTGCACGAAGTCTCCTGGACCACTGGCGATGGCGGCACAGGCGACCAGCGGCTCACCCATGTCTGTTCCGGTTTCGTCCAGGGGTTGAATCCACTGCAAGGTCACGTTTTCGAGGCCGGGGTAGATGGTCGTGGCAACCACGCGGCCAATGACTCGGGCGAGGTACATGGACCTAGGACCACTTCTCGTAGACGTTGTCACCGCCCACGTCCCAGGAATCGACCACCGCCATCACAACCGCGTCGCAAGGTCGACCGTCAGTGATGTCCGTCTGGCGCGCGCTGGACCCTGTGGCGTAGAGCACCATGTCCTTCGGACCGGCTCCCACTGAGTCCACGGCCACCACGTATTGATCCTTGGGCTCGTTGTTCAGTCCGTGAACCTGCACCAGCAAGAGCTTGCGCTCGGCGAGCTTCTCATCCTTTTGCGTGGCGACCACGCTCCCGACGACCTGTCCGATCAGCATTCCGTTCTATTTTTTGGTTGGGGGCCCGTGAGGGCTCACTCGGGTTGCAAGTAGGTGATGACCTGGGCTTCATCGACGGCCTCGTCAATGAAGCGTTGCCGCAGAGTCTTGTGCACATGGAGCATCATTGCCGTCCACGATGGTTTCGGGCGGCGATCACCCGCCCAGAGTAGCAGAACGCCGGTCTCCGTGCGGACAGGACCGACCATGCGGGTCAGGGAATCCGCCGGATCCGTGGGTTTCAGCGTGCCGCCATCGAGGGCGCCAAAGAGCGCGCCGCGGGCTGCGCTCGGTCCCGAGGAGCCCGTGCGGGTGACCCAGCCCAGATACCCCTTTCGCTCCCTAGAAGCGCGATCTTCGGAGTGCGAGCTGACGGCCTGGAAGAATTCCTCACGGCTGTGCAGAGTCTGGGCGATCTCAAGCAATTCCAATTCAGCTTTGCTGTGGTCTCGTCGGATGAGCTGGTTGGGGAACTCCGCCGCGCGCAGGAACAGCACGTAGGCTTCCAGCGCTTCGCCGTATTCCGAGTCAAAGTACGACCGCTCGTTCTCGTAGACGCCACGCAAGGACTCCTCGTCATGGCTGCGTTGTACCCACAAGCGCGCCAAGGCCGCCTTGACGACATTCGGATCCTGGCGCCATGAGTCGAAGAGGATTCCCTGGGAGGCCAGCAACTGTTCATACCCCAGACCTTTGTACTTAGGGTCCTTGGCAACCTCACGCCGCCGGTTTTCAATTTCGGAGTCCACCGCTCGCGTGAATACGTCGGGGTCCAGATCGGGCATTCGTGCTCGCATGCGCTTGACCCGCAAGATCCCGTCCATCAAGTCGACCAACTGCGTATCCGCCAGGCGCTTGCGAAGGAAGGGCAAGAATTCGTCTCGAGTCAGCGTCACGTTTCCATTGCGCAGCACGATGTTGTCGGACCAGGGAGCGGGAAACTCTTCCAGGCCGCGCTCAGCGATTTTGGAGTCGAGCCACATCTCTTGCTGTTCGCCGGTGACGGGGTCGCCGGGCGGAATGCCAAGACCGAGGCGGGCAAGCTTCGTCTGAAGGACCGCGAGACGCAGGCTCTTCAGGAACTCGGCCCGTGACACCCCTTGCAGGCGCAGGAACTCCTCGATGTCGCGGGCACTTCCACTTGCCTGGACGCCTTTCTCAACTTCATCGATCATTTTCTGGATCTCAGCTGCATCGGTTGAGACGCCGAGTTCGATAGCGAGGTCCTCCACCACCCGCAGCTTGAGCATGAAGAGCCGCGTATCACGACCCAACTTCGACTCTGCATGTCGGGCCAAGAGCAGCTCATCGAGCTCCTCGTAGGTGACGTAAACATCTTGATAGCGAGCCGCTAGCTCGATGGGTTGTTGGTCCGTCCCCTGGGACGCCGCCCCCGTGGGGGAGGGCAACGCGCTGGAGTTGGGCGAGAACAATCCGCAGAGCGAGGCGAGCAGTGGCCAGAATCTAAATAGGGTCAGCATCGGCAAGACAGCGGTCATGGGGGCGGTAAGGGAGAGTGGAAGGATAGTGACGATCCGAATTCGGGGCAATCCGCACTTGGAGCTGGTCTCGAATTTCATACCCAGCGCGCCTTGGGGCTAGACGGCGGTGCGAGAGGGGGTCATAACCTGCTGTGCGGACAGTTGTTGCGGATGGTGACCGAGGATCTATCTGATTTCTTGGCAAACAGGCCGCAGGACCCGGCGTCCCCGGGTCACTCAGTGCTGTACTCCCTTTGCCCTCGCCGGGTGCCCAAATTTGATGGTTCAAGCTTCTAGCCCCAATGGCGCCGACCCCTTCTCGGCCGATCGACTCCTGAGAGACTCAATCGTGGGGGGGGATCGTGGGGCCTCCGAGAGCTTTTTTAGGCGCGAACTCGAGTCGCTGTATGAGTTCGTTTACTACCGCGTAGGGCGCAGCGAGCACAAAGCCGAGGATCTGGTGCAGGAGACCTTTGTCACTGCATTCGAGCGCCTCGAGCGTTACGACGGGCGTTCGACGCTCCACACCTGGCTTTGCGGAATCGCCCGCAACAAGATTCGTGAGCAGCGCCGCAAGCGGCAGCCGAAGCCCATTGCTGACGTGCTTGCGGAATCGGACGCGGACATCGATGCCATCCTCGCCAATCTGGAGCAGGAGCCATTGCCTGATTGGGTGATGGAAGAGAAGGAGACTGCAGAATTGGTGGGAGCGACGCTCTCCTCCTTGCCCCCGGACTATCGAGACGCACTGGTTTCCAAGTACGTGGACGGGATGACGGCGGCAGAAATAGGGGAGCAGCAGGGCAAGAGCGAGAAAGCAGTGGAGTCCAAGCTGCACCGGGCGCGGCTCGCGTTTTCGCGTGTCTTTCAATTGATCGCGAGCAATCGAGGGGAAGTCGCATGAAGCCCTCCGCACGAATTCTCGACGAGAACTTGGCCAAACTACTGCAGCGTGCTTACCAGCCGGTGCGGCCTAGTGATGCATTTGTGCGACAGCTAGAGGCGTCGCTCGCACCCTGGATCGGCGAGCTCGCGGACGGGGCGGAGACCCTTGATCTGACAGCGCGTGCGGGCCACGGGAAGCCGCGGTGGATCGCTTCAAGTCTGGCAGCGGCTGCCGCGCTGCTTTTGCTTATGAACTGGAGCGGCTTCTTCGATGGAGGAGGGCTGGCCGAGCCAAACCTGAACCAGGGGGCCACGCAGGTAGCGAGTCTCGATGGGCTGCTCGCGGAGGGTGCGGTGGCCTTGCGTCCTGGAAATGGGGAAGCGTGGCGTGCGGCGACGTCTCAAGAACTCACTTCCGGACTGGAGTGGAACAGTGCCGAATTGGAAGTTGCCACTCCGGACAACATCGGGTTTGAGCTGCTTGGGTCCGAGGGCTGGAACGTGGCTCTAGCGGCTTCGTCGCGCTTGACCATTCATCCCAGGGGTGATGTGCTTCAATTTCAGTTGAACTTGGGCACTGCAGAGTTCAGCGCCCATGAGCAATCGCTGACTCTGGCGGCGCCCGATTCCGTGGAATGGAACGGTTTTGAGTTTAGGGAGAAGCCAGGCACTTCGCTCACGCTTGCTGATCCCGGGTCTCTGGATCAGGGAGGGCGTCAATCCGTCGTTGTTGAGCCAGCACCGGAACCTGAGCAACCAGAGGTCGTGTCAGAGCAACCCTTGGCGGGCCGGGCCATGTTGCAAGGAACCCTCGTCTTCTCCGAAGACCACGCGGGGTCCGAGCCTTTTCAAGTCACCCTCCTGCGCGAAGTTGCCCTGCCACAAGTGTCGAACGGAGACAGCCTCGACTTCACGGGTGCGAGCTTCACTTGGAATGACATTCAACCGGGGAATTACACCGTCTACGTGACCCACCCCCAGCACGCGGTGTGGAAGAGTGCGGTGATTGCGCTCGCTGCTGATGAGGTATCGACGCTCTCTGCTGAGCTTGAGGTCGGAGTTTCGGCTCGGGGCTTTGTCGTGGACAAGGAATCTGGTTCTCCTATTGCCGGTGCGCTGGTCGTGTGCGAGGGGGATTTGCCAAGCGGGATCATCGGTGTCGAGGAGAGTCAATTTCCCGAGGTCTTCCGGGCCTTCACCTACACAGGAGCGGACGGTTCCTTTGAGCTCGCTCAACTGAGTGCGGGCGTTCACAAGTTACGAGCCAACGGTGTTGAGCACTCTCCAGCTTGGGTCACCGTAGAGAAACAAGGGGATGTCCCTCAGTTTGAACTGACGGTAGGGGGCGTCCTGGAAGGGCGCTGTGAGCATCCAGACGGCAAGCCGTTCGCGAACGGGCTGATCATTGCCAGCTGTTTTGGGGGAGGCGGTCAGGGCAAGGCCATGACCTACAGCCAAATTTTCACGGATGAAAATGGCGAGTATCGGGTGGAGCACCTGGCGGAGACCTTCTACGTGGCGCTGTTCTTCGAGGACTTCAGTCCGTCTCAGAGTTTCCAACCCAAGTATCGACCGGTTGGCATCAGGGAGGGCGAACCCCAGCGCGTTGACTTCTTGGGTATTGACCGTGGCGCTTCCATTCATGGAGTCGTCGTGGATGGTGAAGGAAGGCCTCTTCCATTCGTCAACGTGCACTTGTGGCAGGGCGAAGCCGACAACAACGACTGGCAGGGGGAGACTGCGGATGCGCAGGGTCGTTACGAACTTGTGGGAGTCGTGCCGGGCACATACACGCTCTACGCAGGGGAAGCCCGCAGCATGATCTTGTCCTGCGAGTTGACCATCACGGAGGGGGCGCGCCTCGAGCGCAACATCGAGTTGCGGGGCATGGACTTGGACGTGAAGGTCATGGATGGTGACACGGGCGAGCGCGTCGGCTTCACCAACATCTTGTTTGTGGATCGGGCTGCTGATGTTTCAGGCGGCGAAGTCGCCGCCAAGGTCTTTTCCACTGGAGATGGACTGAATGAGCTGCGCCATCTGGGCGCGGGGACCTACGATCTCTACGCCTTGCCGGAAGCGGTGAAGTACTCAGCATCTGTGTTGCGAAGCATTCTCATCGATGAAGGTTCCATTGAGAACGAGCTTGAGGTTCGTCTCGAGCGTGCCTGCACAGCGCAACTGACCGTCTTGGACGAGAAGGGCAAGCCTTTGCGGCAAGTCAAGCTGCGCTTGTTCGGTCCCGATGGTGAGGAGTGGCCGGCTTTCATCATTCCCGCCCCCACGGCCGATGGGGTAACCGAGTTGGGGCGCTTGAGCCCGGGGCGCTGGAGTTTCGAATTCTCCCTGGAAGGTCACCAGACCAACCGGATTGAATTGGTTTGCACGCCCTGGGCGCCCGCTATGGCGACACTGGTGCTCATAGAGGAGTAGGGCCGGGATCGAGTTCCTTCCAAGCTCTCTTTCGAGGAAGATGAGATTCTTGCGAAGGGGTTTGGCTGTGGATGTCACTCAGTTGTAGAGCCGGAACATGCTGCAGCTTTCATTGTGGACGCTGCCAGGTCTGGTTCATTTCAACGATCCATTAGCACCACTCAAGGAGCGGGCATGAACACTCCCACAATATTATTCGTTAGCGCATTGCTAGCGACCGCAGCAGGTACTGTCACTTCGATCGCCTTGCGCCCGGACGCCCCAATTGAGGCGGCTGAGTGGTCAGAGAGCATGGAGCTGGCAGCGCTCCGATCCGAAATTGAAAGCATCGCAGCTTCGTTGCGGGACATGGATGCCGCTCAGACGCAGCTCCCGGTTGTAGATTCGGGCAGGCGCGTGGACATCGATGCCATCGACAAGGCCGTCCAGCGTTACTTCGCTGGGCTCACCACAGATGGCCTTGCGGTATCCGCCGTGGGCTCCGATGGGCCGCAGCAAGTCCAAGCGAGCCTCGAGTTGGAGGCAACCCTTGCCGAACTTCTCATGGACGGTCTCAGTGAGACAGACCGGGCCAGCTTATGGGCCAAAATTCGCGAGGCCGGCAAGCTCGATGAAATGATCGGGTTACTCGAAGAGCACGCGGAATTGAACAAGAATGATCCCGATGCTCAGGTGGACGTTGCGTCCGCCTACATCCAGAAGATCTTTGAAGTCGGCGATGGACCCGAGGCGGGACTCTGGGCTGGAAAGGCGGACAGCGCCTTTGATCGTGCACTCGAGCTCGATACCGAGCACTGGAGCGCTCGTTACAGCAAGTCGGTCTCGCTCTCGTTTTGGCCGCCGATCTTTGGCAAGCAATCAGAGGCGATCTCCAACTTCGAGACCCTCGTCACCCAGCAGGAAGGCAACGTGCAGGAAGACCGCTACGCTTCCACCTATTTACTGCTCGGCAATCTCTACACACAGACCGGGCAGGTCGACAGGGCAAAGGCCATCTGGAACCAAGGTCTAGGCATGTTCCCTGGGGATGAGAGCTTGCTGGACAAGCTCGCCGACATGCAGTGAGTAGAGACACGTTGTGACGTGCAGTGAAAGGTGCTGCATGCGTTGTGCGCATGCGACAACTTGTCATGAATGTTCTCTGCGAACAGGAGAGCGACCTGATCAGCACACGATCTACGCATGCGAATCAAAGATTGTTCCCAATCCTAGGACAAGAAATTCAGAGCGCAGTCATGCACCCGTCGTCATCCAAGTTTCGAGGATCAATGCCAGTTGAATTGCCGCCAGGGCGACACACAGTTCAAGCGTTCGGCACAAGCAGTGTGCAGTAAGACGTACCATCTCAAACCTCCGAGGTCAGGGGATCGCGAAGAGAAAGAGGAAGCGATCCAGTGAGATACGGGTGATTCCGATTGTGTGGCTTGTCGTGGGGCCAAACTTCCTGATTTGACACTGGACAGGGTTCCCATGATCGGCAACAACCCATCTTACGGTGGCAAGAGGGGCCTTTTCCCTTGCGGGGAGAGTTGTCGAACTGATCCAGCTTGTGAATGGAATGCAGCGCGGCCGAGCGTTGTTGACTGGCTAGCAACGCGCGTTTTCAACGTGCGAAGCGAGCGCGAGTGACGTCAGGGAATTGCTACCGGAGAGCCTTGCGCGCGAAGACGTGCGCTGCAAAAGAGCAACGCGCATGTCGGCTCCACGCGTCGTGCATGAACATCGTTGCATTCAATTCAGGCACGCAAGATGACGTGCGAGTGGGGCATGCTTGCGCCGGATCAATCGCGCAAGACTCAAAAAAATGGTAACAGACTTGCTTCTTGTCAGCCGACAGAAGGCTATAACACGTGCCTCCCCATCACTTGCGCCACGACATAACACAAGTACGCGGCGGACTGTTTCCGCTGCTGGGGAGCACGAAGATCACAGCCTTGTCCGGGTTCGCTCGACAAGGCTGTGTTTTTTTGCCTCGACTGCCAGCGGTGAGGCTTCGTGAGCGTGAATTCCTGCTGTCCCGCTACTTCTCGATGTGGAAGAGCAGTTTGCCCTTGTGGATACGCGCTCGTACGAGGTCCTCATCCTCTACATCGCCACTCAATAGCACCTGCGCTAGCATGGGTTCCACCTCGCGTTGAATGACCGAGCGTAGTTCGCGGGCACCGAAGCGTGGGTCAAACCCTTGATCGGTCACCCAGCGAGCTACTGCGGGCGTGAACGCCACACGCACTCCCCGGCGCCGTGCGCGGATGGCGAGTTGAGTGAGTTGGTCCTGGGCGATCTTGTGCGCCGTGGACTCTCCGAGTTCGCTGAAGAGCACGATTTCATCCAGACGTCCCAAGAACTCTGGGCTGAACGTTTGATCCAGTGCCCTATGGGTCAAGTCGTGCAATGTCTGGTCCGTCAGGCTCTGCGTGCTATGGAAGCCCAGGGATTGGGTCGCAGAGCGCATGTCCTCTGCACCAGCGTTGGACGTCATCAGCACGAAATTCCGGCTCAGGTCCAGTCGGTGGCCTTTGCCATCGGTCAAGCAGCCCTCTTCCAGTACTTGCAAGAGTAGGTTGTGCATGCGCGGGTGCGCTTTTTCGATCTCGTCAAAGAGGATCACCGCTTCGGGGTTTGTCTTGAGGTGCTGTGAGAACTGCCCACCCTCCTCATGACCGACATAACCGGGGGGAGAGCCAATCAACTTGCTGTACTCGTGAGCCAGGGCGTACTCGCTGCAGTCGATTCGGATCAAGTTGTCCGGCCCCGTTCGCGGATCTTCCGAGAGTTCCTTTGCCAGGCAGCGTGAGAGCTCGGTCTTTCCCGTTCCAGTTCGCCCGACGAAGAGGAAACATCCGAGCGGGCGCCTGAAGTCGCGCAAGCCTGCGGCCGAGGTCAGTACCGCCCTGCAAAGGGTTTCGATGGCGGCGTCTTGACCGTGGACCTTGCGTTTTAGCCGTCGCTCGAGATCCCGC
>JBLIMI010000082.1:0-9577 GCA_047638655.1 Minisyncoccia bacterium
ACCTTGAGTTATGCCGCTTGGGTGGCACCAAGAGCCTCACCCAGTTGCTTGCGGGATCGGGTTTGCGAGCGCCCTTCGGAACAGACCTACTGAAAGATCTGATGGCTCACGCCGCTCTTCAACTTGGCATCGACTGATCAGTGCCCGTGGCCATCCCCGGGAGCTAGGGGATGGTAGCCCCCGGGCACTCCACGGTAGGGGCCGCTGTCCTTGTGGGCCAACAACTGCGCATCGTCCGGGGCGTGTTCGAGCGCGTGGCGAATGGCATCAGGGCCCCGTGGATCACCAGCCCGTCGTAAGACGATGGCCAAGCGGCGCTCCAACTCGGCGTGATGGGGACTTAGTTGCAGCGCTAGGTCCAAGCTGCGAACGGCCGCCGGGTCGTCTCCCGCTTGGCTCTGTGCTTCGGCTTGCATGGCCAGTGTCATTGAGTTACCGGGGAACCCGCTATGGGCTCGTTCAAGGCATTCCACGGCCGCCTGGGGTTCCAGGAACTCGAGACTTGCTAGTGCCAACGCCACCTCGAGTGCTGGCCAAGGACGGTGACGTTCGGCGGGTGCGGTCAAGAACTCGTCGATCTCTTCGATCCCGCGTTGTTCCGTGTACAAGTAGGCGAGCGTCTCGATCAGATTGCGCGTGAGCATGCTGGGCTCGGGGCCCGCTGCGGCTTGGCTGAATAGCTTGGCCGCTTCGCTGCTCAGTTCGATTTTCTCCGGCGGGGTAAGGAATGGCGAGCTAGCTACCTGTCCATGAAAGTGGAGAGCGAGACCCGCGGCCACCCCAGGCGTGCGTTCGGCCAGCGCCAATCGGTCGGCAAAGAGGCCGCTGTTCAGGTCAGCCCGACGATTGCGCCTCGTTCTCAACAGTTTCATCGCGGGCAGATTCAGCGCGGGTTCCCCCGGGTTCATGAAGGTTGGCGTTCCTGGCTGCCCCAGCCTACGAATCGATTCCACTTGCGGTCCGCGCGCGAGACCCACGACGAGTTGTGTCAGATTAGGAGCCGTCACCAACACGCTCTCACCGAGGGACTCGTCAGCGATTCCTGATCCTGCGTCTATCCAAACTACCGCCGTGGTTTCGGCGGGGGAGGCCAGATTGCGCGTGGTGGGTGCCTGGTCTCTGATGGAGGGGGCGAGCACGAGGTCGTACTCGCCGCGCTCGAGCTTTGCGCGCGCGGCGGAGAGGGAGAGGATCTCCCCCGCGAACCACATTGGAGCTTCCCCAAAGAGATGGTGCTCGATCATGGCCATCGAATCTGACCAAGCGGCGCAGCGGTCAATGGATCCGGCCCCGAGATCCGAGAGGCAAAGGGCGCGGTTCGTGTCCAGTTGGCCCACGAACAACACTCTGGGTGATTTGCCCTCGGGTAACTCGCCAAGCAAGCTCCAGGACAATTGGATGCGTCGCAAGTCTTCTCGCACTTCTGGCCCGCTGACGGTCAGTGGTCGGCGATTGAGAGTGGCGAAGAGTTCACCTTCCAGATCACTCTCGATGGTGATCAAGCCCTCGGGAGTTTCATGAACGGCGACCGGTTGCGGTTCTCGTTTCTCCCAGGGAGAAAGAACGTGGACGGGGGAGGGCGTGAACAGTTGCGTCAGGGCGAGTCCGGCGATGGCGAACAGCGACCCTGCGAGCCGCCCTCGACTGCCGATTGATCCGGCTGTGGCGAGGGTGAAAAGGGCTCCAGCAGCGGCAACTGTACCGCCCAACATGGCCAACTCCGCACAATTCGAGCCCGCGAAGGCAGTGGGAGATGTCCATTGAAAACTGAGCAGTCGTGGAACGACCACCAGGCCTGCTGCGGCGCCCATGAGCAAAGCGGCCAACTCCATGGGGCGTCGCAAGAGGGACACCAGCGTGCCGAAGAAAAAAGCGCTCGTGACCAGCACGGGGGCTGCGAGAAAGGAGTCGTACTCCAGCATTCCGTGCTGGGAGAAGTCCAACTCCAACGAAGAGAAGGTCTCTCCGAGTCGAGCGCTGATCCCGTGCAAGTAGATGTCGAGTCCCACACGTGTGGATAGGTTGGCGAGCACCCGCAAGCCTGCCCAGGCGCCTAGCCCACTCATGGCAGAGCAAATTCCAAAGGCGAGCAAGCGTTGCTTGGATTGCAGAAAGGGCCTGCCGAACGCGAATGCTCCGAAGATGGCGAAGCCGAAAAAGATCGTCCCGAACAGGCTGTCATCCGTGTGGAGTCCGGCGCCCATCAAGCGCAGTGGCCGAGCGAGGCCTTCCAGAATCAAGGCCATGCCTGCACCGCAAATAGCGATTCCGGTCAGGTTGCCGCTGGCCGTTCGCGTGTTCCCTGGATCTTCAATCGCGATTTGCGTTCTTCCCGTGGAGCGGCCGACGATGGCAATGGAGATCACTCCCGCAGCCGCCACCATGACGGCCTCCCCGTGACTCTTGGGGAACCCCTTAACCAAGATGAACCAGCCCCCTAGGGCCGCGAGGACCAGCACCACAATGCGTGCCTTGTTCGGTCGTGTGTCGCCATCGCCTCTGTGCCCAGCGATCAGCAGACTGACGAGCAAGAGGCTCAAGACGACCTGCACCATGACTGGACCTGGGCTGTCCAGCGTTTGCCAGTGCAATTGGTAGCCGGTTGCAGCGCCCACCAGAACGGAGATGGGGGAGAAGCTCTCCACGGCTGAGTTCAAGCCGAGAATGAGCCCCATGGCCACGACGAGCAGCGCGCCGGCTCGATAGGCCATGGCAGCGCCGGCTGCATTGGCCGGCACTTGAAGCAACTCCAGCCCAAGTGGAGCACGCAGGGCAGAGAGCACGAGTCCAGCGAAGAAACCGATCAGAAAGCTACGCATGGCGGTAGTGTACGCGCCGGGCTCCCGACGCGTATGCGCCTTTCCCCTACGATCAGGCACTGTTAAGGTGATCGTTGCCTCAACGCTTAACATGCCCCGATGAAAATGACAGCCCGGATGTGGATCGCACTCTTCGTGCTGATCATCGTGCTGCTTGGAAGGCGGGCCCTGCACAGAAGCGAGCCGGAATCGAGTGCGCAAGAGGCTTTGATCCAGAGTGCGGGCGCGCAGACGACCGTCTCAGACGAGAGTCCGGAGGTTAGCGCGGAGACTCATCCCGGGGATGGATTGCGGGCTCTGGCCACGGAGGCGGAACGCAATGCAGCAATCGGAGCCACGGCGTCTTCGACCCTCGATGTGGAATTCAGGCGCTTGGGGTTGCCCTATGCCGGTGCGGTTCAGGACACCGTCGAAGTCTTGGGCCGAGGCTGGACGAGCTTGCCATTCGAAGAGTTCTTGCGGATCGCAGCGGACGAGCTACGGCCCGATCAGTTGTGCTTGGTGCGACGTGTCGGTGGCGCAGCGGTCACCTGCCTTGCTCGTGAGATCCTTGAGGATGGACTGCAGCTTGTACCTGAGCCTGCGCCTGTGACGATCAAGCTCTTTCCTGCTCTGGAGTTGAAGCAGTTGGTCGTCCACCAGATGACAGCGGCTCCAGTCGATGAGATGCCTACCCTGGTTGGCAAATGGATCCACGGCCTAGAGGCTCCGTATACGGGAGCTAAAATTCACGTGGAAGGTGTGTGTGACCTGGCGCAAGAGATGAGCCCGACGGGCCTGCATGCCGGTGTAGAGTACAGCTTTGTGCTGGACGATCAGCCCGGCTTAATCGAGGGGGATCGTGTGAGCCTGGACCGTTTTAGTGCGACTCCGCCGGAGGAGAAACGCGTTCGGTGGAATCGCATTTCGGGTCTGACGGTGACCGTGCCTGGAAAGACACACGGGGTCGTCCATTTGTTGGCTCCGGGCGAGGACCGCTCCCAAATTTTTTTTGGCTATCTGCTGGGTGGGAGACTCTGGCGCACCTTCGACAGAATCCAGGATGGAGAGTACGCCGTCGTTGCCTTTGGCAAGGACTGGACTGCCGGACCCAGCGAACCGACTCTGGAGGTCACCGCTGGCCGCCCCGGTGTGAAGAGGGTTGAATTGGAACCGCGAACGGTCAGCGTTGGAGTGGTGACTTTCCTCTTGGATGACGCCGTCGTCGTTCGCTGTGACGTGTACCAACTGGAAAGGAGTGGGGAGATGACCCAGATCGCGGGCGGCATGCGACCGGAGGTTCAATCGAGGATCTATTGGGAAGGGCGCACCGCTCACATCTTGAATGTTGAGCAGCCCATGGAGCTCTTGTTCGTCAACCAGATGGTGGGCTACTTGAAGACGGCGTCGATCGAGCCAGGGAAGACGGTGGAGGTGCGCCTCGAGGTCACCAATCCCAACCTCCAGGCTCGAGCACTGAAGGAAGTACAGGCTCTGCTGGGCCAACATCAGGGAGTGGTCACCTTGCAAGTCTCCCGGCGAATCGAGGGGAAGTGGGACACTTATTGGTTGCGGTTGGCCACCCATGAATTGCAGCAGAACTTCGAGCTCACGGAGAGGCGCATGTCGACACTGGCTTTTGGAGCGGGCCATTACAGGATCAAAGGCATCCTGGGCGACGGAACTGTGGTGATGCGGGAGTTCTATGTGGCAGCTGATTGAGGACGGCGGCGCAGATGGTTATGGTCTCTGAATGCCTGTGAAGCCGCTCAACTCCGCCAAGATCCAACGCATGCATCGCGCCCTCTTGGGCTGGTTTGAGCGCGAGCAGCGCGCGCTTCCGTGGCGGGAAAATCGCGATCCGTACCGCGTCTGGGTCAGCGAAGCGATGTTGCAGCAAACGCGTGTGGAGACGGTCATCGGTTACTTCGAGCGTTTTCTGGATCGCTTCCCGACTCTCGCAGACCTCGCCTCTGCTGAGGAAGAGGCTGTCCTCGGCATGTGGAGCGGTTTGGGTTACTATTCGCGAGCTCGCAAGTTGCACGCAGCGGCGAAAGAGATTGTGAAACGCTTTGGAGGCGAGTTTCCCCGCACGCGGGCCGACGCGCTTTCGTTACCGGGGATCGGTCCGTACACCGCCGGCGCCGTGCTCTCCATCGCCCACGGCATGAGCGAACCCCTGGTGGATGGCAACGTGCAGCGCGTCTTCGCCCGGCTCTTCGCTCTGCGGGCCGAGGCGGGCTGCGCTGCGCTGCAGAAGGATCTATGGGATCTGGCCGGACAGCTAGTGCCGCAAGATGACCGCGCAGGAGATTGGAATCAGTCCCTGATGGAGCTGGGCGCGACGTGTTGCGTGGCCCGCTCCCCGGACTGCAACTCATGTCCCGTATCGAGCGAGTGCCGTGCCCGCGAGTTGGAGATCGTGTCCGAGCTGCCTACCCCCAAGCCCCGCCGCGCCCCGACCCGGGTAGAACTCGAGATCTTCGTTGTTGCCCGGGGTCCAGATGTTCTGCTCGAACAGCGTCCACGGGAGGGCCGCATGGGGGGGCTGTGGCAATTCCCCACCGTGGAGTCCGCCCCGGGTGACGCGCTTTTCCCCGCGACTCTCCCCGCTGAACCTGGTCTGTTTCGACCCGGTCCAATCATCGGAGAGTTGCGGCATTCCATCACCCGCTACGCGATTCATGCCCAGTTGCGGACGGCGGAGTTAGCGGGAGATCCCCCAGCAGGGTGGAAGTGGTTTCAGCCCGCCGATCTCGAGGGCGCTGCCCTGACCGGCATGACCAAGAAGGCGCTCCTCGTCCGGGTCAAGGACTCGAAGATGACGAGCCCCGTAGGATTCGAGCAGAGGGGACGCTAGACTCCTCCCACTCACACGGAGAGTTCGTCATCGACAATACACAAAGCGCCTACCTGGTCACGGACCAGCCCGATCATATCAGCCGCGGCGGGGTGACCGTTGTCGTCCCCGCCTACAACGAAGAGAAAGGCATCGAAGGCGTCGTTGAGCGGCTTTGCTCCCTGGACCTGGGTGTGCCCACCACGATACTCGTGGTCAACGATGGTTCGACGGATGGAACGTCGGCCAAGTTGGAAGCCCTCAAGGAGCGCTTTCCAGCACTGCGCGTCGTCGAGCACCGCCACAACCGGGGCTACGGCGCAGCCCTCAAGACAGGTTTTGGCCTCGCAACGACAGACGTCGTGGTCATCACGGACGCCGACGGGACGTACCCCGTAGACCGTATCCCCGATTTGCTTGAGCGCATCGACGCCGGTTTCGATATGGCTATCGGCGCGCGAGTGGGAGCGGATGTCCACATCCCGCTGATTCGCCGACCCGCCAAGGCCGCGCTCCGGCACCTGGCTTCATTCCTGGCAGGATCCACGATTCCCGACCTCAACTCGGGCCTACGCGCATTTCGTCGCGACTTTGTGCTCGAGTACCGCCCCATCTTGCCCAACGGGTTCAGCTTCACGACCACGATTACGCTGGCCGCGATGACCAATGGCCATCCCGTGGACTACCTCAAGATCAACTACGCACACCGCTCAGGTAGTTCGAAGATCCGACCGATCCGAGACACGCTTGGGTTTACCGCGCTGATCATTCGCACGGTGCTGTACTTCAACCCGTTGAAGGTTTTCTATCCCTTGACCCTGATGCTGGGGACCTTGTTGATCGGACTCCTCGCTCACGATTTGTTTTGGGAAAGCCCGGCCAACCTCGGCGACAAGACCGTGCTGGTGTTCATGGCAGTGATTCAGGTTTTGAGCGTTGGCCTGTTGGCCGACCTGATCGAAAAGAAGTCCCGCCTGTAAATCTTTGCCTTAGCTGGCTTCCGAGTAGACCGCGCGAACGATACGTCGCAGGAAGTGTTCGATGTCCATCGGGCCACCATCTTCCAGGTGCAGGCGTGCGCCCAGGTCTGGCGCAGAAACGCGACCGAGGCGGTCGCAAGACAGAGACACTCCGAGTTCGTTGTCCAGTGGCGTGTCCGAGTTCCCCGGATCTGATAGCTGCAAGACCAACTGTTCGTCAGCCCAGTGGATGCGCAGGATTAGCTCCCTGTCCCCGTCTTTGAGGGAGTAACGGACCCCATTTTCGACCGGGTGGTCGAGGGACAGGCAGCCGGAGACCACGATTCGCTCGTGATCATTGATCTCAATTCCGCAAGGACCGAGGTTCAGGTCTCGAAATCGCCGTAAAAGGCGGCGGGCTTGTTCGGCGCTAATCGTTCCGTTGGGGCGAATCACGAGTATGTTTTCCAAGGGGCTCTGGCCCGCCTTGAGACGGGGCTGGGGTAGGCGCAGCGGCGCATGGGTTGCGAGCTTGGTGGAGATCGGACATCGACCAGACTCCAACGGAAGTTGACAGCCCGCCCTCGTCAGCGTGTCATCTCTGGGTCACACCCTTTCCTAGCCCTTCTCCATGAGCTCTCAAGGCTGGCGCAAGCCCCTTCAACCCATGTATCGATTCCTTACGGTGATCGCATTTTGCGCTCTCGCCTCCTTTACGACCGCCCCCGCAAGTGTTTCCTACGACGACCTCGAGGATCTCGTCGAGGAGGTGAAGCAGAACCGCGAGGAAACGGATCCCGAAGTGCTCGACAAGATCACCGCCATCGGTGGTCGTGCTGCGGCCCAGGCTCTGCTCGACATTTACGCGAGCCAGGGCAGCCTGTTCATTCGGATTGAGGTCATCCGGCGCTTGCCCAAGTTCGATGGACTGGAAGACACCGGGCAGCTGGCCTTGCAGCACTTAATGGACGTGGCCACCGCGGCAGATGACATCGAATTGCGCGAGGAGGCGCTTGAGGCTCTCGGCCAATGCACGGAACTCGGCAAGGGGTTCCTCGAGATGATCATCGAGTCGGCTGCGGAGGACGAGGTGCGGGAGCAGTCCATGAGAATCCACATCAGACTGAGCGCTGAAGAGGATCATCCGTGGTACCGCAAAATCTACGAGAAGGAAATCGAAGAGTCCAAGCCGGACAAGAAGGCCAAGCGCAAGAAGAAGAAGGAGGGGGAGCAAGGCGAGCCGATTATATATCGCTTTCCGCAGCTCGCGTTCCTGGCGTTCGAGGTGCTTGCGCCGACCATGGAGATAGAGGAATTGCTCGACGTGATCGACGACGGCAAGCCCAGCGTGCAGTTCATCGCGCTGTCACGGTTGCGTGAGCTTGACCTGAAGAAGGCCGGCAAGCTCGCATCGGGGCTGTACAAGCACCCCGAAACCCCCAATAGCCTGCGTGTTCTTGCGGCGGGGATCTTGAAGGACGTCTCCGCAAAGAAGGCCGCCAAGCAATTCCTGACCGACGGGGGCAAGTTTGCTACCCCGGGGCCGTTTCGAATGGCGTTGGCGGATTACCTGGCCGAGATCAACGATCCCAGCATCAACAAAAAGCTGACTCGTTCAGTGGAGAAGGGCAAGCCCTACGAGCAGCGCTTCGCTTTGCGTGCACTCGTCGCCTACGAAGCCAAGGGGCTCGACGAGGACGTGATCGAATTGCTGATGGAGGAGGAGGACAAGTCGGTTGTTCTGGCCGCAGCAAAGTTCCTCGTCAGTAGGGGCATTCAGGAAGCTGGAGAGCCGATCGAGGCGCTTCTCAAGAAGTTTGAAGATCCTTCCGAAGTCGCCCAGGCAATGGACATGCTCGGTGAGCTCTACAAGGACTCAGACAATTGGGATGGGAAGCTGCTCGAATTTTCCAAGGCCGTGGACACAGAGATTCGGAATGCTGCGCTCACGCAACTCATGAAAGACAAGCGCTTGGATCACCTCGATGTCGTGCTTGAGCAGCTCGGTAACGATGATTGGTCCACTCGGCTGACCTGCTTGAATGCTCTCGTTCCGTTGCGAGACAAGCGGACCGTGGGGCCGATCGTGAAGCAGATGCAGCATGAAATCGGCCGCCTGAAGATCGAGTTCGGCGATGCCCTGTTCAGTTTGACCGGCCAGCACTACAACGCATCGCCCAAGGCTTGGCTGGGTTGGTGGGAAAAAGAAGGGAGGCCTTTGAGATCATCAGCCTCGCCAAGCTGGAAGACGTACGCGCTGCTCAAGAGTTGCGTCGTTTGAAAGAGGTCACCAATGCCCGCTTCTTTGGCATCCGAATTGTGAGCCACCGAGTCATTTTCATTCTTGATGTCTCGGGCTCCATGGAAGAGAAAATGCGACTGCAAGTGGAAGGGGAGACGGCGTTGACACGCATGGCCGTGGCCCGCCGCGAGTTGATCGCCGCCATCCAGGGTTTGGCTCGAGGCGCCCTATTCAATCTGATCACGTTCTCGAGCGGTGTGGACTCATGGCTCGAAGGTGGCGTGGCGTCGGCCGACACGGTCAGCCGCGAAGAAGCAGAGGCCTTCGTGGCTCGACAGATCCCTGGCGGCGGAACGAATCTGTACGAGGCCATTCAATTGGCTTTCGAGGATCCCGACGTGGACACCATATTCATTCTTTCCGACGGCGAACCGTCGGTGGGTGAGGTGGTTGATGTGGGGCAGATCCGCGAAGAAGTCGCGCGCTGGAACGAGCACCGCAAGATCAAGATCAACACGATTGGCGTTGGGCTCAAACTCAAGATCCTCGAGTGGCTCTCCGAAGACTCTGGTGGCCGTCACGTGAAGTTGCGCTGATCCAGGCATTCCATTGAGTCGATCCCTCCGATTGCTTCTCTCGCTCGTGATCGCCAGCGTGCTGCTGGCGATTTTGTTCGCGTGGGGTGGCGTGGATGGCCAGGAGCTTCTGGCTACCCTGAAATTGCTATCGGGTGGGGTTT
>JBLIMI010000083.1:0-9562 GCA_047638655.1 Minisyncoccia bacterium
TGGGCCAAGTCTCCGGTCAAGGCCTCCACGTAGCCGCTGCCTGCGGCCGGATCTTGTACCGCCGCCATATGCGACTCACTCGTGAGGATGGCGTGGGTGTTCCTAGCGAGTCGGAGAGCTTCCTCATTGGGCACTCCTATCATCGCATCGAAGGGCGCAATCATGATGGAGTCAGCACCTCCAACCGCTGCGGCAAAGGCGATGGTGGTTCCGCGCAAGCCGTTCACCCAGGGGTCTCGCACGGTCCAGGCTCTCGCGGATGTCTTGGCGTGAATGCGGCAAGGGATTGGCTGTGCATGGGAACAGGCGGCGAGCAGTTTCGTGTACGCCATTCGCAACGCCCGCAACTTTGCGATCTCGAGGTAGAGGTCCGTTCCCAGGCTCACTTCGAGCTCGAGGCTGGCTCCGGCTTCCTCAAGGCTCAGCCCCTGCCGAGTCGCTTCGCGAAGCCAGCGGGCCGCTCGCCAGAGGCAGAGCGCGAGCTGCAGTTGGGCACCGGCACCCTGTTCTTGTTCGTCCGAGCTACTCGCGCGCTGGAGCAGAGGACGTGTCTTTGATTGTCTCCAGTCGGCGATCAGTTCGCTTGTCAGGTCTTTCGTTCGAACGGGTGTCGATCCGGCGAGCCCCAAACCAAGACGCTCGCTGGCGACTTGGGCACTAGCCCAATCCGTGAAGTGGACCTCGCAATCGAGCTGCGCGGCGAGGCCAAGAATCGCCGTTTGAGAGTCCGGAGCACAGGGCTCACAGGAGAAGCTATCGATGCCGAAGGAATTCGCTCTGCTGATTTTCGCCAGAGCCTCCGCAGAGGAGCAGGGCCCCAGGGATTCACGACGACTCCAACGTCGGACATGGCCGGGGAGGACATTGCCAGGGGCAACAGTGCCAGGGACAACCTGGCCGGGGACAACACTGCCCGTCCCGTTGTCCATGTACAGGGGTTGGATCTCAATGCCGTCCGAGCTGCGGGAGACAAGTCGATCTGCGATGCGTTGGCCCTTTAGGGCGGCGGTGACGCTGGTGATCCACTCGGAGTGAGGGACGGGCGCAAAGAGCGCTTTCTTTGATTCAGATGGTTCAACCATGGGCCCGCGGGCATTGGATTCTCTGGAGAATGCGGCAGACTACCATTTGTGCCCCCGGGATGGCTGCTCGGGGGGAGAGGACTGTCCTACCGGTTTTGGGCACCTGTCAGAAACTCCAGTCATTTGAGACCTCCGGAGGCTTTCGTGAATCGACCGTTCCGAATTCTTGGACTGCAGCAGATTGCGATTGGAGCAAAAGACAAGAGTAGGCTCAGGAGACTCTGGGTGGATCTGTTGGGCCTGGAACTCAAAGGCGAGTTCCGCTCGGAGAAGGAAAATGTGGATGAGGACATCGCGGTCCTGGGCAAAGGCCCCAGCCGCGTGGAAGTGGATCTCATGCAGCCCCTTGATCCGGACGGAAAGCCTGATGTCAGTCGGGTGGCTTTGAACCATATTGGGCTCTGGGTAGATGACTTGCCGAAAGCGGTGGCGTGGCTCGAAGAGCAGGGTCTACGCTTTGCACCGGGTGGCATTCGTGCGGGTGCCAGCGGCCACGACATTTGCTTTGTGCACCCGAAAGCCAACGACGCGTTCCCTGTCAGTGGGGAGGGTGTCTTGATTGAGCTCGTGCAGGCACCCGCGGACGTGATTCAGGCCCTTGGCCGCTGATCAGAGCGTCGTGCGAGTGAGGGCTTGTTTCAGCTTGCCCACGGAGAAGGGCTTGAGCAGGAAGACCGCCTTGTCATCTACGGCAGGGTCTTCCTGACCGGACATCAGCAGGACACGCATATGCGGATGAGACTTTTGAAAATCTCGGGCCAGCACACGTCCGTTCTCTCCAGGGAGTCTTAGGTCGGTCAAGAGGATGTCGATTGCATTTGGATGTTGGAGGACAAGCTCGCGAGCATCCTCCGCGGAGCAAGCTTCCAAGACCTCATAGCCGGCAGCACTAAGCAGTCGTGCGATGGTCCGGCGCACGTCCTCATTGTCATCGACGAGCAGTAGCGACTCGCGTGCTGTTGCTTCCTGGGGATCGCTGGCACTCACTTTAGAGGTAGTGGTGGCTGATGGGAAGAATAGGTGGACCGCAGTGCCTTCGCCCAGTTCGCTCACGACTTGCACTCGAGCGTCGTGGCTGCGTACAGTAGACATGATGGCGGCAAGCCCCCGGCCTGGCCCTATCCCGTGACGTTTGGCTGGAAAGAATGGGTCGAACACCGTGTTGCGGTCATCGGCGCTCATTCCTATCCCCGTGTCCTGCACGCTGAGCTTGACGTGTGCGCCACTCTGCTCTTGAGTTGTAGGCACGATGCCTTGCTCTTGGGGTAGGTCATCCGCTGAGACCATGCGAGTCTGAATGAACAGTTCGCCACCCTCGAGCATGGAGTCCTTCGCGTGGAGCGTCAGATTGATCAAGACTCGCTCTAGCTGGTTGCGGTCGCCGTGAATGACCCCCAATGATTCAGCCAGATCGAATCGAATCGATATTAGGGGCCCCAGCACGCTACGAAGAATGGAGTCCACGCTTCGAATGATCGAGTTTAGGTCTAGCTCTTGCGGGTTGGGCTTTTGGTCTCTGCCGTAGGCCATTAGATGCCGGATCAGACCTGCCCCCCGCTCTCCTGCTCGCCGCACCTGGGCTGCGTGTCGCAGCAAAGTTTGATCTGTCCCTGCCGCGAATTGGATCAACTCGTTATGGCCGAGGATCGCGGTCAGGATGTTGTTGAAGTCGTGAGCGACACCCGTGGCGATTTCGCCAACGGCTTGCATGGCCTGGGCCGACTGCAGTTGCTGCTTGAGCCGCGCAGCCACATCAACTTCCTGGATTGCGGCCTGCACGATGGCGCCCGCCTTGAGGGGCAGCAGACTCATTTTGATCTCGACGAGAGATCCCGAATCCGGTTCGCCCTTGCAAGGCCGAGTCACCCATTCATGGCCATTGTTTAAGGTGAGTAGCCCCGCTCTCAATTCGTCAGGCGAGAAGCCGCACAAGTCACAGAGGAGTTGTCCTCGGAGTGCGTCAAGGCTCACCTTCAAGTGCTTCTGTGCAGCAATGTTTGCATCGAGAACCACGCCACTGTCCGGAGCCAGAAGTAACAATGCCGCGGGGTATCGCTGGAACATCTGTTCGTGGCGAATGCGCGTCGCTTCCAGCGCATCGTGACCCTCCTTGACCTCCTTTTCCAGGCCTAGGCTTCGACGACGAGACTTGAGCAAGCTTCTGAGTAGCAGAGCCAGTGAAATGCCGGCAAGGCTGGCCAGGCTGATGAACCATGCCCGTTGCCAAATCGGGGCCACCACACGCATGCGCTGTGAGCTTTCAACCGGGCCCCAGTCCCCGTGATGACTTCGAGCTTGGAGTTCCAACTGGTAATTCCCAGTAGGGAGGGATGGAAAACTCAAGAGCCCCTTTCCGACGGGGGCGGCCTTGGACCACTCGTCATCCAGTCCAAGCAATCGATGTCGATAGAAAGTCTTGCGATCGCCCTCAAAGGACACTACTCGAAAGTTACAGACGAGCCGGGATCCATTGGTGAGCGTTCGGACCCCTTCTCCTTGATTCAGATCGTTGGCTTGTAAGTCAATGATCTCAACCGGGACGCGCCGCGGTTCGTTGGGGAAATCGCCCCGGAACCGAGAGAGTCCGCTGTCTGTTCCGATCCAGACGTTTCCCAGATCATCTTCGAAAAGAGCGTCCCGATTCACATCCGTGCCGGCCAGGCCTTCGTTGATTCCGTAGGACGCCAACTCTCCCTCAAACCACCTCGAGACTCCGGAGGAACCACCGAGCCAAAGTGCGCCGTCGGATGAATTCAGGACGCAGTAAACCGCCTTCGTGAAGTGTGGCCCCTCAGGGTCCCTTTGCAAAGCGGTGCCTTGCAACACGAAGAGGCCGTCACGGGCCCCAACCCAAATTTTCCCAGTGGAGTCTTCGTGAACGGCAAAAATGTCCAAGCATTGGTCAGGGACTTGTGAGAGAGCGTGGTGCCAGATCCCTTCGCGACGAAAATATAGTCCACCCAGGATCGCGACGGCGTAGAGGGTTCCGTCCTTGCCCGAGACGATCTTGCGGATGTGAGGCCTCTTGGTGGGAAAGGCGAGGGGCTGAACCGCTCCGTCGATGAGGATCTTCAGGCCACGAGTGGTTCCCGCATAAATGTTGCCGTCCGTGTGGGCGCAGACCGTTGTGACTGGTTCATCATCGGCACGGCCATGCCAGGTAACGGTTCCATTGGCAGCGATTTCGGCCAGACCTTGGTCCATTGCGGCCACCCATAGCGCTCCGCTGTCCGCGAGCGCCATGTCGAGAGCCCGACCCAGTCGCAAATCGGTTGGGTTTGGTTTACCCAGCGGCAGGGCTGTGAACTGCTTCCCGTCCATGAAGCTCAAACCCCAGTTGTGCCCCAGGGCGAATCGCTCCGGCTCCAATTGCACGATGGACGTGACTTCATTATCCAACATGCCCTGGCCCGAGTCATAAGTATCAAAGCGCTGGGGGCCAAAGCGGGTGACACCACGACAGGTTCCAATCCAAAAATTCTGGTCGAGGTCCTTGAGCATGCTCGTTGCCCCCTCGGAAACCATTCCTTCGCGCATACCGAAGGTGGTGACCGTGTTCTGCTCCGCATCGTAGTGGAACAGCTTTGTCGGAATGCCGAAGTAGAGCCCCCCCGTCCCATCGGGAATTATCTGTACCGGATACCTGTGCTGGGCCTCGTACGTGGGGACCTCCACGGGGATCTTGGCGAGTTTCCCGTTTTCGTGGTAGCCGAACCAGTCCTTGCACACCATCCAAGTGCGCACCGTTCCGTCTTCGAGTTCAAGCGGGTAGATGGCTCCGACGTAGTTCGAAGAGTCCTCCAGTTCGATCAGGGAGCGTGTTCGAGTGTCGCCCAACTTCAATTGCTCCACCCCGCACTCGGTGGCAATGTAGAGATCTTGGCCAAGCGCCTTGAGGGCCAAAGGCAAGCAGTCCTTGTTGTTGTCAAGCCGACGGACAGTCTCCCAGTGACCATTGGAGTACATGATCAGGACCGAATCGACGATGGCCGCAATGCGCACTTCTCCCTGTTCACTCTCCATCAAGGCCATGGAGCTTGAACGATTGAGGTCTTCCAGGTCTGTAGGCACGGTGATGTGGGTCATCACCCCATCCTTGAGCTTGACCATGCCGCGGGATGGTTTTGATGCCAGCACCCAAACGGTTCCGCTCGAGTCGCTGGTCACATGCTGGGGTTCAAAGTCGCTGGGCAGCCCTTCACCCGGTAAGAAGGACTCCCACACCTTCCCGTCATAGCTCGCTAGCGCACCGCGGAACGCGAACCAAAGACGGCCATCTTTGGCCTGACACATGTCCAGGGCCCAGATGCCTGGAAGTCCGTCGCGCTCGGTGAACGTCTCCGTCTGGCGCCTTTGCGAGTAGACCCGTGAAGGCGATAGCAGTAGACAAGCGAGTGACAGCGAACAGAGGAACGCCAAGCGCTTCCAGTATCGTCTGCTTCGCTCGAGAGGGGTCATGGGCAATGGGTGTCTACTTACTTACTTGCTGCTGCTCTCCCCCTAGTATATGGCCTCGGCTTCCAATGCGAGGAAGTTCGCTACCAACCGGCCGCCTGGCCATCCTTACGGGACTCAGAAGCCCCCCGATACACTCCGGACTCAAGATCGCGAAGAATCGCCTGGTACCCGCCATATGGCCCAACTTGCCAAACCAGGTTGTGGCGGCGACCGATGAGGTCACGGATGACCTCGTAATCAAAACCTGTTTCGAGGGAGACTTCGCCGCCATCTTGCATGCGTTCTCCTGTGGGTTGGGAGGACCCACTGTGCAGGATGCGTGGTGCGTCGCCGGCTTCTTGCAAGTTCATGCCGAAGTCTACCAGGTTGACAACCACTTGCGCGTGGGCTTGAGGTTGCGTGGCGCCACCCATGACCCCGAATGCCACCCATGGTTTGCCATCTCGGGTCATGAAGGCTGGGATGATTGTGTGGAACGGGCGCTTGCCGGGGGCGTAGCTGTTGGCATGGCCCGGCTCGAGATCGAACAACTCACCTCGGTCTTGCAGAATGAAACCCAGTCCAGGAGGGGTCATCCCCGAACCCATCCCGCGGTAATTGCTTTGAATGAGAGAGACCATGTTCCCTTCGGCATCCGCAGTGCAGAGGTAGATGGTGTCGCCGGATTCCAAAGCCGGATTGCCCGCGGCCAGGCGTTTTTGTGCCACCTCGGGATCAATCAGGGCGCGGCGCGTGGCTGCATAGGGCTTTGAGATCAACTCTTCCACCGGGACCTCCGCCATGGACATGTCCGCGTAGAAACGAGCACGGTCCTCGAACGCTAGCTTCTTGGCTTCGACAAAAGTGTGCACGTAGTCGGCGCTGCCGAATCCCATGCCGGCTATGTCGTAACCCTCCAAGATGTTGAGAATTTGAAGAGCAGCGATGCCTTGGCCATTGGGGGGAAGTTCCCAAACGTCGACGCCACGGTAGGAGCTCGATACGGGCTCCACCCATTCGCCTTTGTGCTGCGCAAGATCGTCAACGCTCAGAAAGCCCCCTTGTTCCTGAATGTAGTCCGCCATGGCCTTGGCGATGGCGCCCCCGTAGAACGCTTCCCGCCCACCCTCAGCAATCCTGCGCAAAGTGCTCGCGAGTGTGGGGCTGCGCCAAAGTTCGCCTTCGCGGGGAGCTCGACCATCGATCGTGAATTGTTCCTTAAAGCCGGGATAGCGACTCAGATTCTTCGTGCTGAGAGCCCAGTAGTGAGCGATAACCTCGGTGATGGGCGCTCCGTTTTCCGCGTACCCAATGGCCGGTGCCAACAGGTCCTTCATGGGTTTCGTTCCAAAGCGCTCGTGGAGAGCGAACCAGCCATCAACGCACCCAGGCACAGAGACGGGTAAGGGGCCGTACTTGGGGACCCGGGTGATGCCGTTGTCCTGGAAGTGCTTCAGAGTCAGGCCCATAGGAGACCGGCCACTCCCGTTGTAGCCGTAGAGCTTCTCTGTCTTCGCGTCCCAGACAATCGCGAACAGATCCCCGCCCATCCCATTGCCCGTGGGCTCCACCAAGCCGAGCAGAGCATTCGCGCAAATAGCTGCATCGATGGCGTTACCACCGCTCTTCAGGACGTCCAGCGCAGCCTGGGTTGCTAGCGGTTGACTCGTCGCAGCCATGCCATGTTGAGCGATGACTTCCGAGCGCGTAGCGAATGCGCGACCGGTGATGCGGTCCTGGCCTAGGACGTTTGATGCAAAGACAAGCGACGCCAGGGCGACGAAAAGAAGCGTGTGTGCGGTGGGAGTATCCATGGGCGCCAGTGTACCGCCGCATTGGCCATGGTGCCCTATTCGCTTGGCCCGGACCGATTGTCAAAGGCTGTGGATTAAGTGCAGAGAGCCAATCGTCGCAGTCTCTTTAAGCACCGGACTCGTTATACTCTGTCCAACCATGCGTTGGATACCTCTCATTCTCGCGTCGCTTCTGCTCACACCTCAACTTCTCTCCCAGGACTCGATCCAGGAGAACGCGGCGCAGGTGGAGTGGGGCCCGTGGTGGGTGTTGCTTCCCTTGGAGCACAAATCAGGGGTGCAGAAGATCAGCAAGGTCTACTCTCCCGAGAAGCGTGTACGAGCCCAACGTGCGGGGTCACCCGGCCCGAAATTGGATGAAGTTTATCGCGGGCAAGGCAAGCAGGAGATTCGCTGGCAAAAGGTTCGCGAGTCGACGTTGGACGCTCCGGACTTTGGTCCGCTGAATTTCGTGGAACTCGTCTCCAAGGAAGACTTCGCTAACCCCCAAGGGGCGAGCACCAACGCCGTTGCTTATGCCTACCGAACGCTCACCGCAAAGGTGTCTACCAGTCTTGATGTGAACTTCGGTAGCGACGACAGTTGCCGAGTCTGGTTCAACGGCGAACTCGTCTTCGACCTTGTGGCCGCGCGCGGATTGGACGTGGGCGGGGATCAGTTGACATTGAAGTTGAGGGAAGGCGTCAACCACCTCTTTGTGAAGGTCTCCAACGGTGGAGGTGCGTGGGGGGCGCAGTTCAAGCCACGCCTCATCCGTTTTGCTAACAAGAACCTTCCCGGCGTCTCGCAAGACGCGATCAACAAAGCCATCGATCGGGGTGTGATCCACCTCTTGCAAACTCAGCAGCTCGACGGCTCCTGGGGTTTCGTTTCGGACGGCTATCGCAATGGGCAAACGGCGCTGGCTGCCTATGCCTTGCTCAAGTGCGGACTACGGCCCGGGCATCCAGCCGTTCGGAGAGCGATGGCCTTTCTTGCTGTCTCTCCACCGCGCAAGACGTACGGCTTGGTCTGTCACATGCTGGCCCTGCACGCGACTAAGGTTCCCGGTCATGTCGAAGTCATTCACGAATTTGGCAACGAGTTGGAGGACTGGGAGAACAGTGGATACGCCTACCCCAGCGGTGGGCCGGATCTCTCGAACACTCAATACGGTGCCCTCGGGCTGTGGCTGCTCAATAAGAGCGGCGGAACCGTTTCTAAACGAGCCTGGAAGCGAATTGTGGACTTCGCCTTCGATTGCCAGAACGAGGATGGCGGATTCGGTTATCGACCAGGAGGCACTTCCACGGGGTCAATGACCGTTGCTGGCTTGACGACAATCCAAGCCTGCGAGTTGGCCTACAAAGATGGAGGCATGCCCAATGGCCTAAAGGTGGAGATTGCTGACCGGCAGGCCCGTGGCATGGCCTGGCTCGGAGACAATTTTCGCGTGGACAAGAACCCCAGCGGAGGGGGCGGTGGCGAAAAGTGGAAGTACTACTATCTCTACGGTGTGGAGCGCCTCGCGGCGCTGATGGAGTTCGATCTCATCGCAGGTGTGGATTGGTACAAGGAGGGCGCTCGTTTTCTGGTCAAGGCTCAAGCAGAGAACGGCTCTTGGGCGACGGCCTATGGCGAAAGCGAGCCCAACACCGCTTTCGCGCTCCTCTGCCTGAGTCGCAGTACGGCAACGACGACAGGGTCGCGCACATCGAACCGCCATCAACGGACCTACGCGACGGATGATCCAGGCGCCGAAGTAATTCTGCGGGCCACGAAGGATTCACCCCTCAATCTTTGGGTGTCCGACCTCGATCCCATCGTGGCCGAGAAACGCTCCCGTGAAGGTCCCGGGGGCGAAGGCCTCTATTTGAGCCATGTGGAATATCTGGTAGACGGTGAGGTCATTCACACAGAACAGGCCGAGTCCGCCAGGCCCTGGAGCCGGGATCGGTTTGCTTATCAGCACATGTTTTCATCGCGCGGGTTTCACGAAGTTCAGGTCATCCTGCACCTTGCGCCTGACGTGGATGGCAAGGGTGGCGGAACCATGGCCTCACCCAAGCTGAAGGTCCGCATCGACGAACTCTTAGAGCCATGGATGATGGAGTACCCGGGCGACGAGCTCGGGAACTTGGTTCTGCTCGAAGAGGTGACTGCCCACGCTTCCTCCGAAAGGGGAGGCGGGAATCCCGCCATTCATGTCACCGATGGCCGCATGGCCAGTGGCTGGCTCAGTGCTGTGGA
>JBLIMI010000084.1:0-9545 GCA_047638655.1 Minisyncoccia bacterium
GGCAATCGGGCCCCGTGGCCAGTTGCACTTCAAAGGCGGTGGCGCGCTCAAGACTCTGGCGCAATTGCGCGCGGGTCGCGGGTGAGGCTGTGCCTGGACGGCAAGCTGTCAAACCGGCGCTTCCCATGGCGACGGCCAGGGTCAGGCAGAGGACGGGTAGGGAGGGTCGAGAGGTGGGTCGCAAATCTTGGCGGGTTGAATGTGGGGCTCTTGGCGCTGGTCCCAGTTTGACCGACGAGGGCCCCCAGGCGAAGCCCAGAATAATGTCGCTCTCGGTACTGCATGGGGTGAGTGTGGAACGGGACCGCGAACCTGTTGGGATTCCGGGGACGGGAGGGGCGCAATCGGTCACTTTGGGGGAGTCGCGAGCGGTAGCAGGCCCTGCTTCTGCCACGACCTCTGCTAACCCCTTGTGATTTCAGCTGTTCCAATCGTTGCGAACACCTATTCCACACTCGTCCCATGCAGTACCAAGGGCTTATCTTGGTCGGCGGTGATCGAGCCCAATCCCAACCCCCCGCCCCCCCCCGCCAAGGGCCCCAGCGCCCCCCCCCGCAAGGCCTTGCGGTGCTTGATGCTTGCCGCCCTCTTGCACGGCATCGCGTACCTGCTGATCTTGCCTCCCTGGATGGGCGAGGACGAGCCCTGGCACGTGGAGTACGCCCACTACATCGGGCGCGGCTACCTACCCTGGGGTGGACGGGACATCTCCGTGGAGGACATGGAGCTCTATTCCGCCTCCCAGGTGCAGCTCCTGCGCGAGATCGGATCGCTGCCCCAGGAAGAAATCTACGGCACGCAGCGGGCCATCCTCGACTCCATGCGGCTGCATCATTTTTATGAGCGCGTGGACTGGGCAGGCAATGGGGACTCTGCTCAGAACTTTGATGCCGTTTCGCCCTACCTGACGGCCACTCATCAGCCGCCCCTCTACTACTTGGCCACGGGACAGCTGTTGCGCTTCAGCGGTGGTGATGTGTTGACCGAGATGTGGATCTTGCGCAGCCTTTCCCTGCTCGCCTACCTGGCGGTGGTGCTAGGAAGTTACGAACTGGCCCGGCGCGTCGTGGAGGACCCCTGGATCCCTTTAGCTTGCGCGATCTTTGCGGCCTGGTGGCCCATGCATGCGCGTCAGGCGGGCGTGGTCAACAACGACTGTTTGGTGAAGGTCTTCAGCACCTGGTCGTTGGTTGTTTCCATGGACCTGGCGCGACATGGCTTGACTCGAAAGCGGCTGGCCTGGGGAGCTCTGCTTGCGGGTTTTGCGATCCTGAGCAAGTCCACGGGCGCTGGGGTCTTGGTGCCCTTCGGGGTCGCGTGTTGGTTGGGCGTGCGTTCGACGCGCGCGAAAGAGATTGCCGGTGAAAGCAAAGGACGACTCCGATTTTGGATCGGTCTAGGCTTACTGGCGGTCTTGGCCCTGGTTCCTGTGACGTTCTTCTTCTCCAACAATCCGGCGGTGCCACGCTCCGTGGGCAATTTTTGGGCGCGGATCGCGCGTTCCACTTCAGACGGTTTCTTGCAGGAATTCGGCCGCACGAGCGTCGGCGCGTTCAATTGGTATTCCCGGGACTTGCCAAGTCTCCTGCAGCGCTGCGTTGGATTCGCCCTTGCTGTGGGAGGGATTGGCGCGCTCTCCACTTTGCTGTTCAAGCAACGTGAGATCCGCAGGGACCTGCTATTGCTCTGTTGTTCAGGAGTCTTCGCCCAACTGGTCTTGATCTTCTTGCGTGGAACCGCTGCAGGCCGTTATGCCGTGCCCATGCTGGCTGCCATCAGCACGCTACTGGCCGTGGGCTGGCTGGCACCCTTGCCTCGCTCGTTGCGAGCGAAAGGGCTGGGCCTGCTGGTCATGGCGGTCTTGCTCTTCGATGGCTGGTTCCTTTGGTCGGGACTCGTCTGGAACCAGTACGGAGTGTGGGGATCATGAGAGCTTCCCTTGCTTTCGCGCTCGCTGTCCTCGTCGCCGCCCTCGCGACCGTTTTGGGGCTCGCGTCTGTCGCGGACAGCAGCATCGACATGGAAGTGCGGACCCGCCCTCACCACACGCAAGCGGGCCGCCTGCAACGGCCGATCGTCATGGGCCAAGGCTTCCGCTGCGAATTCGATGGACTGCATCGAGTCGACGTGGGCTTGGTGCCCATGGGCGACGCGAGCAGCGCTCAGTTAGAACTCGTTCTGCGAAAACAAAGCCCTGCCGGAGAGGTCTTGCGCCGAGTGGCCGCGAGCGAGCTACCCCCGTCTCCGGGTTGGGGCCGTTTCGACTTCGACCCCCTATTGGACTCAGCGGAAGAGGAATACTGGTGGCAATTGGAGATTCCAGGAGCTGCGCGTCAAAGTCCCTATTCTCCCTGGATCCGGTACCACGGCCAACCCGGCATCAAAATGGGTTGGGGCAAGCAAGTCTTGCCGGGCACCGTATTCGAAGGCACGCTGGGGGACGAAGCAGCCTCGGGTCCAAGGCCCGGTACATTCGCCCGCGTGCCACAGCCCTTTCTGGCGGCGGTCTCGTTCGCTGTGGAGAATTTGAGACCCGTGGTCGGTGACGCGCGCCTCGAACTCTGGGGGCAAGGGCAAACAGCATTCAAGGACCCTCCCCTGCGCAGCGTCGACTTGTCCGACATGGACGAGGTGCACGGGGGCTACGCATTCTTCGCGTTCGAGCCCATTAAAGAGAGCCAATGGGTGGACCTTTCCTACCGTTTGACGGTGCATCCGGGTTCGAGAATCGTCGGGGATGACCGCGGACCTTCGCGCATCACCTGGCATGGCAAAGGCATGGAACGGGAACGCTTGCTGGGGTGCAGTGCGGGCGAAACGACCTGGCTCGACCGCAGCCTCGTCTTCCGCGCCCATTCAGCACCAGGGGTCATGGACCTCGTGGCCCGAGTTCGTCAACGGGCTGGCTGGCCACTCTGGCTGGGTGCCTTTTGTTGGCTCCTAGCGGCAGGTCTCCTAGGGCGTACAATATGTTCGAAATGACTTTCCTGCTCCTCGCTTCTCTCGTCGTCCTCCTGGTCATGGGCTGGGGGCCCGGGAACCACCTGGAATTTGGCGAACGGGTCTACCGTCGCCGGCGGGATTGCTTGCCCCGGGATGTGTCCACCCTCTTGGGAGAAGAGCGTGACGCCTATTTCTACGGTTCCATCGCTGCGGACATCATCAACTTCAAAGCTTGGGGAGGCGAATACAACCATTGCCATCGCTGGGACATCATCGACTCCATGCGTGAGTTGGCGAGGACTCCAAGCCAGGAAGCCTTCATCTACGGTTACCTCGCGCACCTCGCCGCGGACACCATCGCTCACAACCACTTCGTCCCCTATCATCTGTGCCGCTATGCGCGCACAAAAGGTCTAGGGCATCTGTACTGGGAATTGAACGCGGACCGCTTTGTTGCGGAAGCGCGCTGGAAGATCATCCCGGGGCTCAAGCAACTGGATGAACTCGAAGGGCTAGACGAGTTGGTGAACGCCACCGTTCCCAAGAAGGCCCTGCCCATGACCACCAACAAGGTCATCTTCAATCACGTCTTGCTCGTCAGTGAGCGCGATGCCTGGCGCAAGATGATGGAACGCATCCATCCACGCAAGCAGGTGGGCCTGCAAAAAGGGTTCCTGAGCATGTTTCAGAAAGCAGCTTGCGAGCGGGTGCTGCTGGCCCTGCATCCCAAAGGCTTCCAAAGAATTCGGTCGGTGGATCCCAACGGAAAGTCGGCTCAAAAGCGAGCCTTCGAGGGGCGCAAGAACATCTTGCATCGTCTGGCACCGGGACGACGCCGGGTAGAAGAGTCCGAAGCACGGGCCCTTCCGTTTCTCGAGGGCATGGGCGAACCACAGGCCTGATCCAACGCCGGCGGGCTACCTCACCCGCAGTTTCACGTGGCGCTCCTTTTGACCGGAGACGGTGATGTTCTTGTGGGTTTCCGTGCCATCCATGCGCGTGGCTTGCACGCGGTACTTGCCGGGCGGCAAAGGTCCAACGGCTTGTTCCTTGCTCGAGAAGCCGCGGCCAAAGTCGTTGAAGATTTGCTGAACGGATAGCATCCCGGCCATTTCATTGCCTTGCGAGTCGCGCACGCTGATCCGCGGGCGCGTCGCGTTGCCGCTGCGATCGATCACGCTCACGAGCAGAGTGCAGCCGTCTTGAAGTTCGACTTCGGCAGCACCGCTTCCGCCCCCTTTGACATGCACCAAATCGCTGGGCAGGCTGACCATGTCATCCTTCTTGGCTGTGACTCGGTAATCCCCCTCCGCGACTCCGATGTACTTGAACTTGCCACCAGCGTCAGTGAACACCATGGAGAAACGGTCGAGCAAGCGACCCGCCGCGTCCCGCGCAAACACAACGGCGCCCACCACAGGAGCCCCGTCCGCGCCGCGCACGATGCCTGTTAGCTCGCCGGCTTCCACGAGGCGGAAGTCAATTTCTTCCAACCATTGGCCGTCCTTGACTTCGAGCTGATCTCGCAAGACACGGCCGCCGACGCTGTCGTTGCCAAACATCCCACTCATAGTGGCACCTCCCGCAGCGACGGTGTAAGTGCCCGGGCTCAAGTACTCGATCGAGTAGGTGCCATCCGATTCGGTCACCATCTCGGTGTAGTGCCCACCCAAGAAGGAACCGTATTGGATTCCACCGTCCACGTTGAGAGTCACCCGACAGCCTGCCGCCGGCTTGCCCTGCGCGTCGAAGACCCGACCTGAAATCCCTCCGCCGGGCATTTCGAAGGACAGGCGAACGTTCTTCACTTCCCCTGGAATCACCTCGGAGTACTCGACACTATTCTGACGCCCAGTTCCGACGTTGCACTGAACCGTAACCAGGTAGGCGCCGCGCTCCGCTAGTTGAACTTGGAAGGTGCCGTCTTCTTTGACGGTGGTCATCTTCATGTCAGCGATGCTATCGCTGTTTTCGGAAGTGAATACCACGACCGCGCCAGCCACCGGTTCTCCAGCATAGGTCACGGTTCCAAAGACCTCCACGGGGTCCTCGGGGGGCTTCCCCAGGGTGACGTAGGTGATCTCGCCTTCGAGAACATCGACCACGTCCATCTTCATGTCCTTCATCATTTCGCCCATTCCGTCGCCGTCTCCCACGTCCAAATCGCCGTTCATGATGTTGGCCATTGAAACCACCTGCCATGATCCGGCTTCCAGGTGCTCCGCGCGAAACGCGCCTTCGCTGTCCGTTTGCATCACGTGGCGCGAGGCGTAGGTCGGCAAGCTCTGGATGACGACCATGCGACCAGCAGCGGGTCCATCTCCCGATTGAACAGTGCCTTCGATGGTGCCGCCAACGCGTAAGACCAACTCGATGTCCTCGATCAATTCGCCCGAAACGAGATCGAGCACCATGGGTTCGCTGCCAGCGAATCCCGTTAAATTCGCCACCAAGGAACAGGACCCCGGATCGAGGCCCTCGAGCAGGTACTCTCCTTCGTGGTCACTGATGGCCTGCGGTCCACCCTCCGCACCCGCGCCCGCCATCATGTCGGCGAGGGCTCGGCTGGGGCCGACCTTGGCTCCCGCAACCGCATTGCCTGCGGCGTCTGTAACGCGACCGGCCACCGAAGAAGCCGGCGTCAGAAGAAAACTGGGGCGCTCCATCCCCGCTGCCTGGGGCAATTCGATTTCTTGCATGGCGCTGGCCGAAAAACCCTCCGCATTCACAACAACCTCCCACGTGCCCGGAGGAATACGCTGCGCTTCGAAGGCTCCGTCGGCTTCGGGGTGATCGAAGCTCTCCTCGCGGCGCTCGACCCCGACCCCCATCATCCCGCCCGAACCTTTCAAACGAAGCTTCACCTCGAACGCCCCAATCGGGAACTCGGGCGGGCTCAAGACTAGCCCGCGTAGTGAGCTAACGCCGTCGAGCACCAGCTCCACATCACTCTGTCCACCTTTGACACCGGTTTGCCTCGCGCGCCAGTCTCCGGCGTACTCACCCTCATCCATTTCGAGGCTTGCCACCAGCTTGAACTTGTCGCTGGAAAGCCCCCGGATGGTGAAGTGGCCCGTCTCATCGGTTTCGGCTTCACGTGGCCGGGCTCGGCCCGCCACCTGCCCCATCATGGCGAGTTCTACACTGGCGAGATCGATGCTCACACGAACGATGGCCGCAACCGCCGGAACGCCATCGCCAAACACGACCCGGCCGGTGATGGTCTCCCCTTGCGATAGCAAGAGCTCGAGATTGCGCAGGGTCTGATTGTCGCGCAATTTTTCTTCCAGGCGTAACTTGCCCTGGGTGTACTCATCGTGCCGGGCAGTGACCTCGAGGTTTTCGCCCGTGATCACATGATCGAGAACAAAGGTTCCGTCAGGATTGGACTCCGTCTCGCGCAATGTACCGCTCGACTCCCCCGCAGGCCCCGGAATGGCCACACGCAAGGCCACCCCGGCGATGGGCTGTTGCTGGTCGTCCAGAACAACCCCCATGATCTGGGCGCCCGACCGCAACTCCACCTCTAACTCATGTTTTTCCCCGGCCTGAGGCTGTAGACCCCGAATGATGCGACCGGCGAGATTGGGGTGCTTGACGTCCAGTCGGTGACCGATTTCTGGGCTCACCCCGCGAAATTCAAAAGCACCCTCGGGCGAGATGGACGCTTTGGACTTGTAAGCCTTGGAGGAGAGGTCGGTGGCGTTGAAATTGCCTGAAAGGTCCACGCCAAGCTCGATCTCCGTTTCCGCGAGATCCGACTCGTCCGCTTGCGCAAGGGTGCCGGAGACCGGTGCGGAAGAACTCAGTTGCCCCACAACCCAGGACCCGAGTTGGCCCGTGAGCACGATCTCTTGGGATCCTTCCCCTACATCGATGGAGCGGCTGGCCCGGGAGTAAATGTAGCGACCCGTTAGAGCCAAATGCGCCTTTGTCTTGCCTTCCGGAATGGAGATCCGAAAGTGACCATCAGGCTCCACGGCCACCGAGTCAAAGAGCGCCGCTCGCTCCTGTTCTGGATCCCAAACCGCATCGGAAATGGCATCCGAACCGTACAATTTGCGATTGGGGTAAGCGCCATCCAGGCTCATCACGTGCAGCGCTTCGTCAGCGGGCGTGGAGAACGGGAAGACCACCCGGCCCTCGATCCACTGGCGCGCGATCTGGGCTTCCTGCTCTCGCTCAGGATCCGCGCCAGGCTCGGAATTCTCTACCCGCTCGCGCTCCCCCTGCGCGTCCACTGTTTCGGGTAGCGCCAGGTCGTCGGCCGTGCCTGCCGTTGCCTCTAGCGTGCCCTGATCGGGCGCCAAAGCCGTGTCCTTGCCGCCTTCACCGCGCAGGGCGAGATAGCCGCCGACGACCGCCAAGCTGACGGCACAAATAGAAATGAAGAGAGCCTGCTTGCTGCCCATGGGATTCTCGGGGTTCTGGAGACAAAGGGAGGGGGCGCCCTACGAGGCCGCTGCGGGTGATTCTCTGGAGAATCAAAAAAACGGGCACGAATCGTCAAAAGCTATCGGCCTGGGCTCGCTGCAGCCCCCCACCGACGCCAACCGATTTCTGGACCGCACTGGGGTTGCTGGCTACGAACCGCTGATAAAACGGCGGGAGGCTTGCGACGCCGCTTCCGAAATCACATCTGTCCCTAGAAAGCGATTGTCCACGTTGGTGTACCAGCGCCGGGTCCGGGGGAGACGCAGGCTGCCGACGCGGGATTCGCCTTCGAAGAGGATGGTCTCGCCATCGGTGTTGGGATCCTCATGGTAGAAACGGCAGCCGACTAGGCGCGCTTGCGTCGGTTCGAAGTAGAAGGTGTAGGTGTCGTCGCCCACACCAGGCGAGAAGGTCACATCGAAGGCGAGCACATCCTCTTCGGCCAACTTGACCTTCATTACCTGGGGCGAGATGTTCACGCCGGACCCTTCCAAACACATCGGGAAGGCACCAAGGTAGCCGAGATAGTCTCGCCAAAATTTGCCGTCGTCGCGGGTCAGCCCCATCTCATCGCGGACCTCGTCAGAGAAGGACGACTCGCCGTCCACGGTGGAACGAACACGGTCACCCGCCACTTCGTACTCAAGCAATCGCCCCTTGCGCTCTCCGACCATGGCGAAGTCACCATTGGGAGCCAATTCGATGTCAAAAGCGTAGCCCAGGTCTCCGTTCGGACGACTGCTAGCCCAATGCAGGTGAACCGCCTCCTTTCCCCAGACGCCATCGGGATCATGATAGGCGAGCGAGCGTTGCAGCAATTCCTGGGCGGGATTCCACTCCCCAGCCTGCGCAGACTCTTGTTGTCCAATACACGCGCTGAGCCAAACGGCCATGACCAGGGCGAGAACGGGCGCCATCTTCCGATGCACAAGTCGGCTTGAATTCAATGCTGGACGGATGGAATCAGGGGGCAGCGCGGTGGGTTCCATGGATCGCTTCATGGGTCCAAGCGTACAGTCCCCCAGAAGCCCGGCAAACCCTGGTAATCTGGGCCCAAACCACCGATCATGCAGGCCATGCGATTGCTTCTCGCCCAGGCCCCTTTTCGCGACACATTCGGCTATTCCATGCCGCCTCCAGGACTCTTGCGCCTGGGCGGAGAATTGCTGCGGCAGGGATGGGAAGTAGAACTCGAAGACCTAGCCCTGCGCTGCGCCCAGGGCCAACTGGCCAACGGGAATCTGATGTGCGAAAGCGCGGCCCGCATGCTCCTGCGGCGGGGAACCTTCGACGTGATCGGCCTATCGGTCATGGGTGCCACCCTGCCCGCCGCCCTAGCGATCACCAAGCGCCTCTCCGAACTCGCCCCGAACGTGCGCTTGATTCTCGGCGGACCGGGCCTGACCGGTGCCCACGAACTCGTGCTCGAACGCTTTCCTTGGCTCGCAGCGTTGGTCTGTGGCGAAGCGGAACGCACCTTGCCGGAGTTGCTCCAACGCTTCCAACAAGAGCAAAGCCTCGCCGGACTGGCGGGCATCGCCTGGCGCGACCAGCAAGGAACAGTGCATGTGGAGCCAGCGCGGGCACAGATCGCCGATCTTGGAGAGCTCGCGGACTACGCCTGGGACCTGTTGCCGCCTTTGCTCGACTACAAGCGAGTCAGCGGCGAGAGCGAAGGACTGACGCCCATCGACTCCGGCCGTGGATGCGTCTTTGATTGCAGTTTCTGCACGATTGGCCGGTACTGGGAACGACGCTCACGACCCCTGCCCGTGGCGCGCCTGGTGTCGGAAGTGATGGCCCTCGAGAACATCGACGGAGCGCTCAATGCTTACCTCTGTCACGACATTTTTGCGGCCGACCGCGCACACGCGCTCGCGTTTTGTGAGGCCATGATCGAAGCCGGCCCACGGCCCTGGGAGTGTCGCGCACGGGTCGATCACCTGGACCATGATCTGCTGCTGCAGATGGGGCGCGCCGGTTGCTACCGCGTCCTGTTGGGCATTGAGTCGGGAGCGGCGAGCGTGCGTGGCTTGGCCAACAAGGGACAGTACGCAGAACTCGACGTGCTGCAGGTCGTGCGTGATTGCAGCGCAGCCGGCATCCGCCCCATCCTCTCCTTGATCCTCGGATTGCCCGGGGAAGGCCCCGAGGAACTGGAGTCGAGC
>JBLIMI010000085.1:0-9527 GCA_047638655.1 Minisyncoccia bacterium
CCTGAGAGTGCTCTCGCCGCTTCCTACCAAGAACCAGCCCCATGATGCAGATTCGCTTGAACGGTGATCGTCGCGACATTAGCGACGGGGCTACGGTGGCTGATCTCGTGACCGAACTTGGGCTGCGACCGGAGCAGGTCGCGGTGGAGCTCAATCGCAAGCTGGTGGCCCGTTCGAGTCGCTCGAACGTTGCCCTCCAGCCCGGGGATGAACTTGAATTTGTGACCCTCGTCGGTGGGGGCTAATTCGCCGGAACACCCCGCTGGCAGCCCCTAATCGACGAAATGGATCCAGACTGAGAACACCAAGAACTATGACCACTGATCCCCTGAATGACGCGCGATTGATCCTCGGCGACGTGCAACTCAACTCGCGCCTATTGGTAGGAACGGGCAAGTACGCGAGTTTTGAGGAGACCGCCCAGGCCCTCGAACTGTCCGGGACAGATTGCGTGACCGTGGCCGTACGACGCGTGAATTTGGACGCGTCCCAGGGCCCTTCCCTGCTCGATCACATCGACCGTACGCGCTACAAGATCCTGCCCAATACCGCTGGCTGCTTCGATGCAGAGAGTGCGATTCGCACGGCGATTTTGGCCAGGGATGTGCTCGACACCTCATTCGTGAAGCTGGAAGTGCTCGGCGACAAGAACACTCTGCTGCCCGATCCACTGGGCACCCTCGAGGCAGCCAAGGAACTGGTCAGTCAAGAGTTCAATGTGCTGGTCTACTGCTCCGACGACCCACGCATGTGCGTTCACCTGGCCGAGGCCGGTGTCACGAGTGTCATGCCGGCAGGCTCGCCCATCGGGTCTGGCCAAGGGGTTCTGAATCCGAATGCCATTCGTATCATCAGAGAGTTGGTGGAGATCCCGGTGATCGTTGATGCCGGAGTAGGAACCGCATCGGACGTGGCGGCAGCCATGGAATTGGGCGTGGACGGAGTGCTCTTGAACACGGCCATCGCCAGCGCCCGTGAACCATTGCGCATGGCCCAGGCGATGAACTGGGCTTGCCAGTCGGGACGCCAGGCGTACTTGGCTGGCCGAATCCCGCGCAAGCTCTACGCCAATGCTTCTTCCCCAACGGAAGGTCTCATCGCTGGCGCCGGGATTGGGGTCTGAGCTCCAGAAACTTGATGTTTATACTCGAGGAATTGGGAAGTGGCGGAGGCGAATCAGCGCCCGTATTGATCGCTGCAGTATTGGCCTTCGCGGGTCTGGCGATGGCTCTTTTGGTCATGGCTTTGGGCAAGTACTGGGTCCCAGAGCGCAACCACTTCTTTGCTCGTTGGGGATTCACGCGACTGGCTTTGGTGGCCCTGACGTACATTCTGGCGCAGATTCTGGTTCCCGTGCTCTGGGCTGCGGCGACCGGCAACAGCGAGTTCTCCCTCAACGAGAACTTCATGATCATGTTTCTGATCTTCCTGGGGCCGGGGCTGTTGATAATCAAGACCGCCCGGGAGTTGGACCCGGACGGCATACGCTGCTTGGGCTTTCGACTGCCGGGGAGCGGCCGCGCCTACCTGTTCGGCATCGTTGCTTACGCCCTGCTCGTCCCGGGATTGCTGGCGAGCATGATGCTCTGGCCAGCTGTCCTGGAAGCGGCAGGGCGCGAACCTGAGACCCAGGAAGTGATGCGTAAGTTCTTTGATCTTGAAGGCAGCGCACTCTGGATCCCTGTGCTGTTCGCGGTCGTCATTCAGCCCTTCTTTGAGGAGCTCCTCTTTCGCTCCTTCTTGCAACCACTCCTGGTTCAAAACTTCCGGAACATGGGGGGCATCGGCCTCACATCCCTGCTCTTTGCAGCTCCACACGGGCTTTCGGCTTTCGGGCCCGTGTTCGTTTTGAGCCTGATCATGGGCGGCGTCATGCAGCGGACACAGCGCTTCTCGAGTTGCTACGGCATTCACATGCTCCACAATGGCCTCACCATTTGGGCCATCTTGACCTTTAGCGAGGTGCGCGAGTTGGTGGACGTGGGCGCGCTCTTCTGGTTCTTCTAAGCGAGGCCTGCACATGACCCAGTTTCCCATGCGAGGACGGATGCTTGCCCAAGAAGGGGGCGGCTTCGTGGCGGACAACGCAGTTCTGACCGGCGAAATCGACTTGGGTGACGAGTCGTCGATTTGGTTCGGTTGTGTGCTGCGTGGCGACGATGCGCCGATCACGATCGGTGCCCGCACCAACATCCAGGACCAGACCATGGTGCATGCAGACCCTGGCGTGCCCAATGTGATCGGTGCCGATGTGACTGTCGGGCATCGCTGCGTCTTGCATGGCGCGTTGGTGGAAGACCACTGCTTGATCGGAATGGGTGCCATTCTCCTTGCAGGCTCGAGGATTGGAGCCGGTTCCATCATCGGTGCCGGGACCGTCATCAAAGAGGGATTCGTCGTACCGCCGCGTTCCTTGGTGGTCGGTTTACCCGGCCGCATCGTGCGGAAAGTCACGGACGAACAATATGAGGCCATTGCTCAGAGCGTCCTTGGCTACATGCATGCATCCCGTGAGTACGCAGACAAGTAAGTCCAGCTATGAGCAGCGAGTGGAGGGATTGCTCTCCTCATTGCGCAAGCTCGACAGCTTGGCCGTAGCCTTCAGTGGCGGCGTGGACTCGACTGTTCTATTGCACGCTGCACGAAAGGCACTGGGGGACTCCTGTGTGGCCGTCATCGCGGACTCGCCTTCTCTGCCACGGGAGGAGCTCTCCTCGGCCCAGGAATTGGCGGCCAGCATGGGGGCTGAGCTTGTCATCGTCAGTACCGAGGAACTGGCAGATCCACGCTACGTGGCCAATGCCGGCGATCGCTGCTACTTTTGCAAGTCAGCGCTCTTTGAACGCATGCAGGCCTGGGCAGAACGACGTGAGTTCACTGCTCTGGCCTTCGGCGAGATCACCGATGACGCTCTGGATGATCGCCCGGGAGCGATCGCGGCCCGTGAGTTCGGCGTACTGGCTCCCCTGCGTGCCGCCGGGCTTTCCAAGCTCGACGTCAGGCGCTACGCCCGAGAAGCCGGGTTGGTGGTAGCAGAAAAACCCGCCTCCGCCTGCTTGGCGTCCCGCGTTCCCGTGGGAACTCCTGTCACTCGCGAACGACTGGCTCAGGTGGAATCCGCCGAGTTCGCCCTGCATTCGCGGGGCTACGAGGTCGTTCGGGTTCGTCACCACGGGTCCCGTGCTCTGCTCGAAGTCGGGGAGACCGAATTCGAGCGGGCCCGCGCAGAGTTGAAAGTTCTCGGCACCCTCCTGGCAGATTTTGGCTTCGAGCAATTTGAGCTCGGGCTCTACCTTACACCTGCGGAGCGCAGCTCCACCCTCAAGCAATCGTTGGACTCCGAATGAAGGAACGTATACCCCGCAAGCCCCGCCAGTCCTATTTCGTGACCTGTGCACCGGGCCTGGAACCCACCCTCCACGGTGAGATTCGAGCCTTGCGACTGGCCAAGGTCGAGCGCCAGGTTGGAGGAGTCTACTTCGAAGGAGATCGCGCGGATGCCATGCTTGCCAACCTGGAATTGCGCACAGCCGTGCGCGTGCTCGAGCGGGTGGCGCGCTTTCGTGCCGACGATTCCGACGCGCTCTACGAGGCGACTCTGGCTCTTGAGTGGCGCAAGTACCTGAAGGATGGGCAGAGCCTGTTGGTAGCTGCCCACACCAAAGAGTCGGCCCTCGATCACACGCTGTTCATCGAGCAACGAGTGAAAGACGCCATTTGCGACGGATTGCGAGCTAGTGGCCGCGAGCGGCCTTCTGTGGAGAAAGACGACCCCGATCTGCGCGTGCATGTGCACATCTTTCGGGATCGCTGCACCTTGTTGGTTGACACGTCCGGAGAGTCCTTGCACAAGCGTGGCTGGCGTTCCTTCCAGGGCAAGGCGCCACTCTCGGAGACTCTCGCAGCGGGACTGGTGTTGCTCTCGGGATGGGATCGGCGTTCGCCGGTGATCGATCCATTTTGCGGGTCAGGGACGCTTCTCGTGGAAGCGGCTCTGATCGCCGACGACGTGGCGCCGGGGCTCTTTCGCAAGGACTTCGGTTTCCAACGCATGCCTGACTACGACGCCGCGCTTTGGACGAAGATGGTAGAGGCCGCCCGTAAGCGCATTCGCCCCGCTCGCAAAATGCCGATGATCGGCTTGGATGCCCGCCATGACATTCTCGAAGGTGCGGAAGAGAACTTGCTCAGCGCCGGCCTCGAAGGCCGAATAGAATTCGCAACGAGTGATGCTCGCGAAACGGAGCTCAGACCTGGCTGGAACGGGCTCCTTTTGACGAACCCCCCTTACGGGGAGCGGGTCGGAGAGGAGCGCGACCTTGTGCCGCTCTATAAGGAAGTGGGGAATCGCTGGCGGAAGCAGGGCAAGGGCTACAGCATTGCCCTCTTCTCGGGCAACCCTCGCCTAGACTCCAGGCTGGGCATCGAGTTCAAGCAGCGCATCGCCCTCAAGAACGGGTCCCTGGAGTGCGAGTTGCTCGTCGGGGCGCTCTGAGTCGCCGCTGCTGCGCTGCGCGCCGAAGTGGCGGCCCTGGCGCAACCAGGAGAGCTTTGGGCGCGCTGGTGCCCGGGCAATGGGGGGACTGAGCCGGGGAAAATTCGGGCCAATGTATGCCCTCTAGGGGCCTGTGGACTCGGTTTGCCGGTTTTTCGCATAATTGGGTGTTGCTAGATAGCCCTGCGTGTATGGTGGATATGGAATCGAAGGCGAATCTTGTTTTTTTGCCCTCGTGAATGACCAATCGTAAGAATGATGGATCCTTCGGGTCCGGCTCCCCGTCCAAGTTGAACTTAACGACCGACGACACGGGCCCGGCTCAGTAAGGAACCCGGACCGCTCTCGATACCTGTCTCGTTGTCCCCGACCCTTGACTTCCAATGAACTCCCAACGATTTTACCGTTTGTCCACGGTTCTTATCGGACTCCTGCTCTTTGTGGGGTCTGCTTCGACATCGATGGCGATGACGTCTTCTTTGGTACCCGGGGCCACTTACAGTAAAGGTGGAGATCGCGGACAAGCGGATGCGAAGCGCAGCCAGCAGGCCCGCCAACAGCAGAATTCTCGAGCTCAGCGCGCCCGCCAGCAGCAAAACGAAAGAGAGGCACAGCGAGTCGAGGCCGCACGACGTCAACAAGAACAACAGCGGGCCTCAGCAGCAAGGCGCCAACAGGAACAACAACGAGCCGCCGCAGCCCGCAAGCAGCAGGAAGCCGCTCGCGTCCAGGCTGCCCGTCAGCAGCAAGCAGCCAAACGCGTCCAGGTGGCTCGCGAGAAACAGGAACGTCAGCGCATGGAAGCTGCACGAACCAAGAATGCCAAGGAAGCGGCTATCGACAAGCGCGACCAGGCTGCCAACGCCAAACGCGTTCAAGCCGCTCGCACCCAAAACGGTAAGGCCAACCACGGCCAGGGCCGCGGCGCGAACGGCAATGCGAATGAGGGTCGCCCCTCCAGGGATGAAATGGGCAAGCGTCTACAGGGAGACCATGACGCACGAGACTGGGCTGAACGGATCAGAAGTGCGCGTAAGCAACGCAAGAATGCACGGATTCGCAATGCGCGTGATGGGAATAACCCGAGCACGTCAACCGACAGTGGCCTTGGCATAGTGAGGCCCAATGCTTCAATGGCTCAATCAAAGTCACTGATGGGTCGATTGGAGCGCCTCGAAAGAGAACTCGGCACTCGCCAGGAAGGCCAGACTCTTTCTTCACGCTTGGTCGCGCTTCGTCAGCGTTTGAGCGCTAGCAACTAGTCGAGTCGATCGCCGGCAAGGCGAGATTCCCTGCTGAGCGTCAAGAGGACTCAATCCGGAACGAGAGAGAAGTATTCGTCGCTTTAGCTCGTCGAGGAACCCGACTTTGTTGTGATCAGCGCCGCAGACACTGATCAAACGCTGAGAAGCGCCAGGCCTCTGATCCAGCGCGCGTGGCTGATTCTCGTTGCGGGTCCAAAGCTCGGCCACTCTTGTTAGAGGACGATTTTCTCGGAATCCGCCGAGCAGCGTGAATGGCTCATTGCCTCACGGAGCGTGGTCTCGTGGCCCCGCAGACTTGGTGGAAAGTGCCCCATTACGGTAATTCCGGGTAGTGTGCATCTCTCGCTTGGGCTATTTGGAGAAGTCGCTCGATTCGCTCTCGCTTCAGTGCCAAGTCCCTGGCACAGGTTGCACTTTCATGATTCTTGCTCTGCTGACCGCCGTTGCGGGATTCGCACCCCAACAGTCGGTTCCCATTTCTAGAACTCAACCCTCCTCGGTTGTTCAGACAAACCGTTCCTCCCAGCGGGCTGCTCTGGGACGACTTTTGCGCACGGGCCGCGGATCCACCGGCCTCACCTTGGGTGGAAATTTCACGACGGGGCGCTCGGCTCCCAAAGCCAGGGTGAGCGCGACTTCGGCCCCCGGTGTTTTTCGCATCCAACTGGATGATCCGGGCACCGGTTGGCAAGAGAGCGTTTTGCTTGGTGTGCCAACTGTCCAGTCGACACAGGCCACTCCATTACTCGTGATGTTTCACGCCTACGACGTGAGTGAGTGGGATTGTTTTGTTCATGGATACGACACGTTTGAAGGAGCTCGAAGCCGGGGGTGGTATGTGCTTGCACCGCTCGGCGCTCACCAGGTGAACTTCGGAATCGCCTATTCGCAAACGAACATCGAGTACGCATTGAGTTTGTTCACCGATCTACTTCCGATCGATCCGAACAGAATCTACGGCGCCGGTTTTTCAATGGGCGGTGGTGCCATGATGAGTTACGCCTCTCGCCACCACGATCCAGCGAAGCCGCGCTTTGCCGCGGTCACCAATCACACCGGCGGGGTTTCGGTCGCCCTCAACTACTGGAATAGTCCCAACACTTCGGTCTTCGATCACCCGCTCATGTTCGGAGGGTCACCCTCGCAGTTCCCCTTCAAGTATTCTCAAGCTTCGGCGGCTGATATTGATGCCAGCACCTTGCAGGTGGATTCAATGACGAGTCTCTCGGCCAACCTCTCGCATGTGACAGTCATCAGTCACTATGCACAGAATGACCCGCGAGCTTTCTTGGTTGCCGCTACCCAAGCGATCCATGATTGGTTGCAGTTGATTCCCGGGATGGGAGCATCTCTGTGGTCCACTCCGGAGAACATCCATCATTGGTCTACCTTGGATGAGGATGCGGCATTGACCGCGATGGGCAATGTGACTCTACGCATCCCACGGGAAGGAGTGCACGATGCATTGGCCGATCGAGAGGCTTGGTGGTTTCATTTCTATGTCTACCAGGACACTCCTGACGCTTTCACCCCGTTTCGTTGGGACATGAACGCGCAGGCCAATCGACTCGTGATCGATCGGACTCAAAACCTCAAACGACTTGTTGTGAACACGCAATCGATCGGGCTGAATCCCTCCGTCAACATGGAGATCACCATGGGCGCAACAGATGGCTCGACCGAAATCGTGACCCTGAGTGGCTACGCCTCCAAGCCGCAACAAGTGCTTCGTGGTGGAGTCCCCGAAAGTCATTGGTCTTGGGATGCTGGGACCAAGACATTGACCCTGACTGAAGCCAATCCCGCGGCCCGTGCCGTTTGGAAGATTCGGCCTTGAGCTGGAGTGGCTGAACTCGTCAGCCACCTCGGGTCAAACCTCGAGTGAGCGATGATGTATCCCGTGCATCGGAATTTCGATCAGCGGAATCGCGATTCCGTCCAGTGCAATTGGTCTCGTCAGGGAGCAATTCACTCTTCGCCCTGATGTACCGTGAACGGACTGGCAAAGATTGAATTGATCTCCGTATTGGAATCCCTCTACCAGTTCCTAGAGATGTTCCCGGGGAAGAGTGCCTTAGCAATCAGACTGACACGGGGGCTCATTCCACTTCACGCCGTTCTGGAGTAAGGATGCAGCCTTCGGCTGCGCGTGGATTTGAAGTGGAGTTCAAATCCCGCAATGAGCGGAGATCCAAGGAATGCTCATCGTCGCCCTGGGCGTAACTTCGACGCCGCTCTCCAGAGCCCCTGGCGCATGCAGCCCTGGTTGTTCCGGATCGCGGAACTACAGGCGCCAACGATTTACTGGTCAGACAAGGAATGTCTCAACCAATTGGGTCCTCTAGCTTGCACCGGCCAGGTGCTACTGCGTTAGGTTCAGTTCCGTACCCATCCTCGTGGCGCCCTTTGAAGCCGGGTGCCGTGATCGGAACTGTCGCATTGAGCCATGTGCACACTCCAATCCGCCTTGTCAGAAATCCAACCGTGATTGCGCGAGTTGCGCGCATTCATCGATAGGGCTCCGATGTGTGAATTGAATTGTCCCGGCTCACAATCGGACAGCGAATCTTGACAGCTCACGAACACCAATGCTGCTCAACGGAACGCGTCCGCGGGGTAGCTGGTTCGTTAGCGGGCTCAGTGCACTTCATTGCTTGCGCACTCCAGGCAGTGGAGGACGGTGGCGTAGGTAGCCGCTGCTCGAGTTTGAATCTGTTCTGGGCCCGTGCACTTACGGAGTGACGCGATCCAGTTGCGGTGTTGTTTTGACTTTAGGGGGTGTCGGTTGCGGTGGAGGGGGGAATGGTTCTGATCACGTTCCCGTAGCTCGACCTCATTCCAGGTGACGGTGTGCGTGCGGTGCACATTCATCGATGGGAGCGCGGTGAGGGGATTGTGAGTTTGGTGGGTCCAAGCCGATCAGTCGGTTCGGACCGTTAGTGCAACGGATCTTGTTTCCATGGGGCGCGCCCGTGGAAGAGTCGATTCGTTCGGTGTGCCAGTTGGGCCTTGCGTTGCGAACTCTCCAGGCAGTGGAGAGCGTTGGCTTGCAAAGAGTGCTGGTCGAGTTTGAAACAGTTCGTTCTGGGCCCGTTCACTTGCGGAGTGGCGTGATCCAGTTGTGGTGTTGTTTTGACTTTAGGGGGTGTCGGTTGCGGTGGAATGGTTGGCTCACATGCCCTTTGGGGTCCATCCGGTCCAGCTGCTTCCGTGCTGCGGTGCACGCTCGGCGGCCAAGACTGCGGTGGGGGGGGAGGGTGGTGTTGTCAGTCAGAACGGAACTTGATGATCTGACGTTGTGTGCAACGAGGCTTGGTCCTGACGCGATGTTGCGTTGGAGGTCAGGCTCGTTCGGGTTACCAGCAGGGATCCGTTGCTTTGGTTCTCCAGGCAGTGGGGAACCGGGGCGCTAGATGAACTGGTTTGCGGTGATTCAGGGGTTTTGAAAGCACATCTCGTTGTTACGTGATGTGACTTGGTTGCGGTGGTTGCGGTGGTTGCGGTGTTGCGGTGTTGCGGTGTTGCGGGTTGTCTCGCGTTTCGCTAGGGCGGTAGGAGCCTGCTGGGCACTCGGTTTGTGCTCGCTGACCCTTGGGCACCTCGGGAACGGGGTGGTTTGTGATGAGTGCCGTGGAGCAGCGATTTGCCCACGGCGGGGTATTGCGGGCCGCTGGGTACAACCGGCAAGACCTGCCGCAGTTCGCCTGCAATTCTCCAGCGTTCGCTCTTCTTGAGCCCGCAATCCAGGTGTCCACGAAGTTCGCTGC
>JBLIMI010000086.1:0-9428 GCA_047638655.1 Minisyncoccia bacterium
GAAGGGCGCTTGACCTTCGCCCGTCGCGATCAGCCCGCGGGCGCTCCACCGAATTCTTGGTTGGCTCGGGTGCAATCCGCCCAGGCCGGATTCAAACGGGTTCTTGGCGATCCGCAATGCAGCCCTGCCCAAGAACAACGGGCCCGCCGGGGCCTGGAAGCGATCAGCGAGTTGATCGCCCAAGTGCAGCAGCCGCAAGCGACTCCCGCCCGCAATGGAGCGCAACTGGCCCGGGCTCAATGGAAAGCACGCGCGCCCAAAACAAATCAAATCGATCCCGCCCGGGGCTTTGAACGGATCACCATCCACCACACGGCCAACGTGCCTGGCACGCGCTTTGACGGATCCTACGCGGACACGATCAACGTCATTCAGAAAGTGCAGCGGGAGCACATGGACAACGAGGGCTGGGCGGACATCGGCTACCACTTCATGGTGGATTCTGAAGGCCGCGTGCTCGAGGGCCGCTCACTCCAATATCAGGGAGCCCACGCAGGTGGTGCCAACAACAAGCACAACATCGGCATCTGCCTGATCGGCAACTTCCAGCATCGGCAACCGAGCGCCAAGGCCATGAACAGCTTGGATCGCCTGGTCACCTCCCTGCGCCAGGAGCACGGCATTCGGCGCACCGAACTCTTGGGGCACATGGAATTGAAAGCGACCGAGTGTCCGGGGCCCGCACTCGCCAGTTGGACCCGTCGCTATCGCGCGAGCGGCCCACGCCTCAGTCAGCTGAAAGCGGAAAGCCCGAGCCCGAGCCTGTCCCAGGCGACACCGCATCGCCAGGCAAGCACACGAAGCTCCGGATGGAGCCGCTCGGGAAACAGCTCCACGGTCAGGTAGCGTAGCCCTGCCGTTCCTCAGACGGGGTTCGGCACGTCGACAAACTCCACCTCGAGTCCGAACTTCTGGGCCAGGTGCAGGCCCAGTGCCCTGGGTCCCCCACGCTCCGTGGCGTGGTGCCCGGCGGCGATGAAGTGAATGCCCTCCTCCATGGCCTGGTGGAAGTTCATCTCGCTGCACTCGCCGGTGATGTAGGCGTCGAGGGAACGATCGATGGCCTGCCCCAACTCTCCCTGGGCGCCCCCCGTGATGAGGCCGACTGAATGAATCCTGTTCGGCCCTCCTGGACATACGGTGGGTTCGCGGTCCAGGCCCCGGCGCAGTCGCTCGCAAAGCTCATCCAAAGAGATGCCTCCGGTCTGGCCGCACATGCCGATGGATTTGCCGTTGTACTCGCCGAAGGGCTCCACGTCCGTCAAGCCCAAGAGCCGGGCTAGCTCCACGTTGTTGCCCACTTCCGGATGAGCGTCGAGGGGCAGATGAAAGCCAAACAGGTTGAGGTTGTTTTCGATCAGGAGCCGAACACGTTCGCGATAGCCACCGGTGTAGGTGTTCACGACCCCTTTCCAGAGAATGCCGTGATGCACCAGAACCGTGTCCGCCCCGATCTCAACAGCACGCCGAATCATTTCAGCAGAGGCCGTGACCCCCGTGGCGATCTTACGCACCTCTTCAGAACCCGCACACTGCAGACCATTTGGGCAGTAGTCCGCGAAGCTCTTCGCGTCCAAGTACTCTTCGAGGTAACTCTGCAGTTCGTCGCGTTGCATGAAATTCAAAAGGCCAGCCAGAATCCAACGGAGAGGGCGAGCAGCACACGGTACCAGCCGAACACGGCCAGGCCATTGCGATTCAGCCAGGAGACCATCCAACGCACACTGACCACCGCGAAGAACCAGGCGGCCAGGGTGCCGACTAAGAGCGGCATGGCTCCGTAACTTTCCAGCATCACGGGACCATCACCGATGGCCTTGTAGAGAGTCGCCGCGAGCAAAGTCAAAACCCCCAGCAGGAACGAAAACTCCACGGCCCGAGCCATGGAGAGCCCCACCATCAAGCCACCGACAATGGTCACCAGGCTGCGACTGGTGCCGGGCCAGAGGGCCAGGCATTGGCAGCAACCGATCAGGAATGCGCCCTTCAAGCTGAGTTGCGCCAAGTCCATTCCTTCTTCGGAGTCGCGTTCGCCGCGAGCGCGCCCGAAAATCAAAATCGCCAATCCGCCGACGAGCCAGGCTCCCACGATGGGCTTCAATCCGAAGAGCACTTCCTCGATCTTGTCATCGAAGAGCAAACCCACCACAGCGGCCGGAGCAAAGGCGGCACTCAGCCTCCAGAGCAGCGCCAGCCCTTCGGAGTCCTTGCCGAAGAGCCCGCGCAGAACTTGCAAGACCCGTGCCCGGTACAACCCGAGCACCGCCAGGATGGCGCCAGCCTGAATGCAAATCGCGTAGGCGTTCGACGCCGCCCCCTGCTCGATCCCAAGCACTCGCTGTGCGAGGATCAAGTGGCCCGTGGAGCTGACCGGCAAGTACTCGGTTAGCCCTTCAACGAGCCCCAGTGCGAGGGCTTGCCACCATTCCATGAGGGACCGCTTAGACCGCGGCCATCACCGCTTCCTCGGCGGGTGTCCAGTCCATCCCAAATGCTTCGGCAACCGGCTGGCATGTCAGTTTGCCGGCGATGGTGTTGGCGGCGCCGGCCAAGGGCTGGCTTTGGCGAACAGCCTCAAAGGCACCCAAGTTCGCAAGTTGCAAAGCATAGGGCAACGTCGCGTTGGTCAAGGCGAAGGTGCTCGTGCGCGGCACGGCGCCGGGCATGTTGGCCACGCAGTAGTGAATCACACCGTCGACCACAAAGGTCGGATCGGCGTGCGTGGTGGGCTTGCAGGTTTCAATGCAACCGCCCTGGTCGACCGCCACGTCTACCACCACGGAACCGGGACGCATCAGCTTGAGGTCAGCGCGGCGCACGAGCTTGGGAGCAGCGGCGCCAGGGATCAGCACCGCGCCAATAACGAGGTCCGCCATGGGCAAGAGCTCGCGAATGGCGTGCGGCGTTGAATAGAGCGTGCGGCAGTTCTTGGGCAGCACTTCGTCCAAGTATCGCATGCGGTCCAGGTTGACATCGAGGATGGTGACGTCAGCGCCAAGGCCCGACGCCATCTGGGCTGCATGGGTTCCGACGATACCGCCGCCGAGCACAAGCACCTGGGCACGACGCACTCCGGGGACGCCACCGAGCAACATACCCAGTCCGCCGTTGTGTCTCTCGAGGCTGTGAGCTCCGGCCTGGATCGACATGCGACCGGCCACTTCGCTCATGGGAGTCAGCAGCGGGAGAGTGTTGCCCACCTTCAGGGTCTCGTAGGCGAAGCAGTGTGCGCCAGTCTTCAGCATGGCTTCGGTCAAGGCCTTGTCCGCCGCCAGGTGAAAGTAAGTGAACAGGGTTTGGCCGCTGCGAATGTGGGGCCACTCGTTCTCGAGGGGCTCCTTGACCTTCATGATCATTTCGCTCTGGGCCCAAGTGCTGGCGGCGTCGGGAGCAATCTTCGCGCCCGCCGCTTCGTAGTCAGCGTCTTCCAGCCCACTGCCGACCCCGGCACCTTTTTCCAGCAAGACCTCGTGACCAGCCTGAATCATGCGATCCGCCCCGGCGGGGGTCATGGACACTCGGTTCTCGTGGACTTTGATTTCGCGAACGATACCGATCTTCACGGTCGTTACCTCTTTCTATGGCTCGAAGGGAGGCGGATCGGGTCGACCCGCGGGAAGGTATCAAGAGCCGCTGACGGTGGCTCCTGAATGGGGCGAAGATTCTAGCCCGAGAAACCACGAGGCGAAGCCCCTCCACCCCGACTTTCGCTCGGGGTTTCCTCCATCTGCCAAGAATGGCTTGGCAGTCTGCTGGGTGGGGCCTATGATTTGCGACCGCTCCGGGGGCCTTGGCCACTTGGAGACGCAATGGAGAGCCTTCGGGCGGCTCCGCTGCGGGATGGAAACACGGTCGATTGGCTCAGTTGGTAGAGCGCCTCGTTGACATCGAGGAGGTCACTGGTTCAAGTCCAGTATCGACCACCATCCTCCCCTGGGGAGGCTGTGCTTCGGGCCTGGGTAGGCTGTGCTTTAGGGCCTGGGGGGCACGGTTGCGTGACCGGGAGGGGGCGCTCAGACGAGAACTGGGCCCATTTGTGGCTGCCACGGTGAGATCGAGCTCGATTTGAGTTCTCCGCTGAAAGGAGCCAGCATATCCGCGGATCTACGGCCGATGACTGGCACTGGCGGGCTACCTACGGTGCTATTTGCATGCTATCCAGTGCCATCGCCGCCATTGTATGGACAAGGTCCAAGTCCAAGCGACTCGCCAACATCATGCTGCTGCCCGCGTAAAGCCAGGCGTCCCATCCTCCCGACACTACGCCATGAACCCGAACATGATTGCCCTCACGGGCCTCGCCCTGTGCCTGCTCTCCATCCCCTCGGAAGCCCAGTCCACCGCCGGACAATCTTCCCTCGACCAGTTGACCCCCAATGAACGGCGGCAACGACGAGAGTCCCCCGAGGTGCTCGTGGTACGAGCGGCCACTCCGTCGGTGGTCTACATCCAGACCGGAACGGAACACAAGGTCCAGGACTGGTGGGGACGCGTACGAACCCAGGAAGGTCGCTCCTCGGGATCCGGCGTGGTGCTCACCACCGGCGGATTCCTGGTCACCAACTACCACGTGGTGAAAGGCGCCAAGAACATCCGTATCTCCTTCGAGAAGTCCATCGACGAAGCCGTCTACGAAGCGGATCTGGTCTCGTTCGTGGCCAAGGAAGATCTGGCCCTGCTCAAGATTCGCAATCCGGAGAACAAGTCTTTTGAACCGTTGCCCATGGGCAACAGCTCGGACCTGATGACCGGAGAGCGAGTGGTCGCCATCGGCAATCCCTACGGCCATACGCACACAGTCAGCGTGGGCATCATTTCGGGTTTGCACCGCGGCATCAAAATTCAAGACAACACGACGGGCCTGTCCTTCAACTTCGACGACCTGATCCAAACCGACGCCTCCATCAATCCCGGCAACAGTGGCGGGCCGTTGCTCAACATCAACGGAGAGCTGATCGGCATCAACAATGCGGTCAATCAAGCGGCGGAGAACATCGGCTTCGCGATTCCCATCGACCGCGTCAAGCAAGTGCTCGAACAGCAATTGATCTCGCCGGATCAGTACCTGGCCTGGCTCGGCTTCGAGATCGCAGAGGACGACACCCTCGCGGTGAACCGTGTCTTCAGCGGTAGCCCGGCGGACACCGCAGGGCTGAGGGAAGGTGACCGGGTGATCGGGGTGGACGACCAGGAGCTCAAAGGGCTCGACGCCTACCGTCTCTACCGCCTAGCCATGCGCCCCGGCGAGTGGGCCAACCTGCGGGTTCGGCGCCAGGGTCGGTCCCTGCAAGTCCCCGTCCAGGCCTGGGAAAAGTCCGACGGCCTGATCTACGAGCGCCTCGGCATTCAGGTGCAATTGGCGACCGTGGGACGCGAGCACCTACTTTCCCTGTCGCGCCTGCTGCCAGAAGGCCCCGCGGATCTCATCGGTCTTCAAGCCGGTGACCTGCTGGTTGCCATGCGGGCTCAAGTCGGCGGATTGGCTCGAAACTACCAGTTTGACGACCGAATCACCCTGGCAGCCTTCCTCGACAACTTTCCCAAAGGCCAGGAACTGGGACTGGAAATTCGTCGAAATGGACGTCTCTATCAGGGAACGGTTGTCCTGGACTGAGCGAAGAGCCGAAAAGGCGGTATAGTTTTCGGGCCATTCGTGGCCCATCGATCCCCCGTTGGCGGTCCCCAATCGGCAGGTTTCCTGCCTTCATGGGCCCGTCAAGCGCCTTTTCAAGCCCCCCACCCGCTCGGAATGCAGCCTTTCCTCCAATTCAGCGAACGCTTCGGGAACATGTTGTCCCGGACCCTGCTCACGGCTCTCTACTTCCTGGTCCTGGGCCCCTTCGCGATCGTGTATCGCGTCGTCTGCGACCCGCTCCACTTGCGCCCCCGGAAGAACGGCAATTGGACCGCGTGGGATTCGGACAACAGCACCCTGGCCGCCGCTCGGAAGCAAGACTGATGAATATCCTCGGCCTCTCCTTCTTCTATCACGACTCCTCCGCGGCCTTGGTGCAAGACGGCAAACTGATCGCCGCCTCCGAGGAGGAGCGCTTCAGTCGCGTCAAACACGACTCGGGCTTCCCGACTCTGGCCATTGAGTTCGTGCTCAAGATGGGCGGCATCTCCATGCACGATGTGGACTACATCGTTTTCTACGAGAAGCCCTTCATCAAGTTCGAGCGCATGTTGCTCACGGCCATGGCGACCTTTCCCAAGTCATCAGCGGTCTTCCGCGAGTCCATGCAGCGTTGGATTTCCGACAAGCTCTGGATCAAGTCGATGATGACCAAGGAGATGGGCGTACCCGCCTCCAAGTTGCTCTTCGCTGAACACCACATGTCCCACGCGGCATCCAGTTTCTACACATCACCTTTCGAGGAGAGCGCGATTCTGACCGTGGACGGCGCTGGCGAATGGAGCACCTCCACCATGAGCGTGGGGCGCGGCAACAAAATCGAGATCCTGAAGGAGATGCGCTTCCCCCACTCCCTGGGCCTCTTGTACTCCGCATTCACGGCCTACTGCGGCTTCGAGATCAACGAGGGTGAGTACAAGCTGATGGGCATGCATCCCTACGGCGAACCGAAGTACGTGGACAAGATCTACGAGATGATCAAGGTCGGCAAGGACGGCAGCGTCTGGCACGACATGAAGTACTTCGCCTACCACTATTCCCGCGACAGCACGCTCACGGACGCCTTTGGCGAGCACCTGGGACGCCCGGCCCGCGATCCCAAGTTGCAGGATACGTCCCTCGATCCGTACTACTGCGACATGGCCGCTTCGATCCAAAAGGTGACCGAAGAAGTGCTGCTCAAGATGGCCACGCACCTGCATGAGATCACGGGACTGAAGAACCTTTGCTTGGCGGGCGGTGTCGCCCTCAACTCTGTGGCCAACTTCAAGATCCTACGCGACGGTCCTTTTGAGAACGTCTACATCCACCCCGCCCCCGGCGATGATGGTGGCTGCGTGGGCGCCGCCTATTGGGCCTACAACCACGTCCTCGACCAACCCCGCGGACCGGCCCTCGACCACGCTTACCTGGGCAGCGAGTACAGCGACGAAGAGATCGAAGAGTTCCTGACCAAGAACGACATCGCCTTCGAAAAGATCGAGGACGACGAGGAGTTCTATCAGTTCGTGGCCCAGTCCTTGGTGGACGGTCAAGTGGCAGGCTGGTACCGCGGCCGCTTCGAATGGGGCCCGCGGGCCCTCGGCGCTCGCTCGATCATTGCCGACCCACGCAAGCCGGAGATGAAAGAGAAACTCAACTCCAAGATCAAGTTTCGCGAAGCCTTCCGGCCTTTCGCGCCCTCGGTGCTGGAAGAACGCGCCAACGAGTTCTTTGAGATCCCCGAAGCGCACAAACACTTCCCGGCGCGTTTCATGCTCTACGTGACCCCCGTGCGCGAGGAGAAACGAGCGGACCTGCCCGCCATCACGCACGAGGACGGTTCCGGGCGTTTGCAGACCGTGTACCAGGCCACCAATCCCGGCTATCACCGCATCATTGAAATCTTCGGTGAGAAGACAGGCGTGCCCGTGATCATGAACACTTCCTTCAACCTGAAAGGAGAGCCGATCGTCGAGCACCCGAGCCATGCCTTCAACACTTTCAGCTTGTCCGGCATGGATCTCCTGTTCATGAACAACTACATCGTGCGCGCGGACGCCAAGAAGAAAATCAAGGACACGCGCTTCCACCTCCGCCACGAAGGCGATTCCGTGACCGCCATGGTCAGCTAACTGGCGAGGACTGATTTTCATGCGCGCAATCAACGTAATCCTCGCCATCCTGGTGAGCCTCACAATCGCACTCGGCATCTTCGAGGTGGGCTTTCGACTGATCGGCTTCGCGCCGGCCAAGACTCTCAACCAATTCGACGAGACCCTCGGCTGGGTCAAGCGCTCGGACTCTTCGACCTCACGCTCGACCTCCGAGTTCGATGTGACCTTCACGGTCAACTCCTTCGGTCTGCGCGACGACGAGATGGCGAGTCCGCAAAAGCCGGAAGGCACGTTTCGGGTAATCTGCCTGGGGGACTCCTTCACGCTCGGCTTCACGGTCGAACGGGAGGATCTCTTCGTGGATCAGTTGGAGCGCAAGTGGAACGCCGAAGGCCGCAAGGTGGACGTGATCAACACGGGCACCGAGGGCTACTCCACGGACCAGGAAGCCGTCTGGTTGATGGAGAACGGCGACGCCTTCCAGCCGGACCTGGTGTTGCTGTTCCCCTACGACAACGACATCTACTGGAACAGCCAGACCTCGTACTTTGGGCGCTCCAAGCCGCGCTTTGACTCCACGGGCAAGCTCGATCATGGCGGTCCCTTCGCCGCTCCCGACGCCGCCGGACTGGAGAAATCCCTGGCCCTGGCGAACTTTTGGAACAAGATGTTCGGCTCCAAGCCCGAGTCGCAACTGTACACGCCGGAGGCTGGCACGGGCCCCATCCTGAAGGAACACGCGCCACTGATCCTGCCTCCCACGGGCTTCGTGACGGATTCCGTGACGCGCACGGGTGGCGCTCTGATGGCCTTGCAGCAGACGTGCAAAGACTTGGGAGCCACGCTGGTGGTTGTCCCGATCCCTTCGCACTCCGCCATCGACGAAGCCTTCGCTGTTCAATTCGGCCCCGCAGCCCTCGGCATCGAGAACAGGGAAGATTGGATGCCGGACGCCCCGCTCAACACGGTGCTCGAATTGTGCGCGATGAATGGCATCGCGACCCTCGACGCCCGCGAAGCCTTGAAGGCCGCCATGCAGGAGACGGGTCAGTCCATGTACTTCCAAAAGGACTGGCACTTGAACCCCGCCGGCAACTTGGCCTTCGCGGAGTTCCTCGACCGCTCCCTAGTGGACATGGGCGTTTTCTCTGCCGACCACGCCGCCACGGCTGAGGCGACCATCGCGGGACTGCGCGACTCGCAAGCACCCGAGCAACCCATGCCCCCTTGGATCCGCTACTTCCTGGGTCTGTGGGTGGTGCTGACCACGATCTACTTCGGAACCTATCCCGAAGAATCGAAGTGGCAACCCCCGCTCAAGGTGGGCGCCATGCTCGCACTGATCTTCACCATTGTGATCGGGGGCAACGCGCTCTTGGCCATGGCTCCGCCCCAGGTGGCGAAGGCGGTCCTGATCCTGTTCGTGGTCTGGCTGCTAAGCTTCATCCTCTACAAGCTGGGACACCGCCTGGGCACCATCTTCGAGCTATTGAAGTCGTTCACCCTGCGCGGGCACTGGTACCTGATGCCCTTGGTCGTGGTGCTGCTCTCCATCGGCTCGCTCTTGGTTGTAGCCGCGTCGTCGCCCCTGGTGGCGCCCTTCATCTACACGCTCTTCTAGCACAGCGGGATCCTCCTGGGGTCGCCCGAGGGTTCCACTCCAACGAACAGGGCCCGAAGCATGCAACTGCTTCGGG
>JBLIMI010000087.1:0-9426 GCA_047638655.1 Minisyncoccia bacterium
GGTTTCTGTTTGGAGCAACGGCTACCTCCTGGAAGCCCGCGAGATTCTTGAGAGGGTCTCTGCCACAACGAAATCGGCTTCCCCCACTAGAGGCCCCGACGTGGCGCGAACCCACATCAACTTGGGCACCGTATTGTTCATGCTGGGTGACACTCGAGGAGCATTCACACTCTTCGAGAGCTCACTGCTTACTCTTGAACGGGAAGTACCTTCCGACAGCCCTGCGATTCTGATGGCCAAGCAAGGCCTCGCAGCCACGCTCTTCGAACTTGGTGACCCCTATGCTGCCCTCGACCTCTTCGCGGAGATCCTCGCGGTTTATGAAGATACGATGCCGGAAGGCAGTCTTCCGGTGCTATTGATTCGCAACAACATTGCCGAGATGCTGCGCGAGACTGGTGATCTGGAGAGCGCACGGGAACTGCTTGAAGAAGTCCTGGCAGACTTTGACAAACTGAGCGTGCCGAATGGAGTCGATCGCTTGGGCGTGGAGTTGAGCCTGGCGCTGACCCTGGTTGAGTTGGAAGAACTGGGAACCTCCAGGTTGCACCTTGAGCGCTTACTCGAGAGCAGTCGGAGCCTGCGGACCGGTTTTGCTGACTCCCTGGAACTCTTGGCTCGCTCGACTCTCTGCAAAGTTCTCGTCGCACTTGGTGAGTCCGACTTGGCGACGGTGGAACTGCACACGCTCTCGAACTTGCTGCTGGAATGGAATGAACAAGGATTGTTCCTCGCTCCCCGCGAAGCGCTGGAACACGTCAGCTTTGTACAAAGAGAACTCTCCCTACTTCTCTCCCTCTGCTCCACAGCCGAGCTTGGCCCAAACTCGGCTGAGTTGTTCGCGCTGGTCGAAGCGTTTCGATCCAGCGCGAGCGGTGGAATCGTGCCCGACTTCACATTGAATGCGGAGGATCGACGAGACCGGGCGCGTCTGCTCGTATTGCGCTCCGAAGTTCAAGCCCTTTCGGCCGCCGCTGGAACGGACAACACGGCAAGGTCGGACTTCCAAATGTCAGTCCTGGAGCGCGACCGGAAGGAGGCCGCCTTTCGCAAGCGCATGCGGCAAGCCGGCAACACGCCGCCGCAGGTGACGGCACCTTCCCTTGCCGAATGCCTCGGTGAGGGCGAGTACGCTGTCGCATACCGCGTGTACGTACGCACAACTCTCGAGCAGGAGCTTGAGGTCCGTGAAGCAGCGATGCTCGCGTTCGTCGTTCTAGACGACTCCCGGGTCGTGCGCGTCGAGCTCGGTAGCCTGGACAAGATTAAGCAGGCGGTCAGCGCTTGGCGCGAGGCCATTGGTGCGCCCATCGGAGTCAAGCATAGAAAAGCTCCCCAGGGTGACGAGCAACGTCGAGCGGCAACCAATGTCTTGCGTGAATTGGTCCTCGATCCAATTCTCGCTGTGGGTGAAGCGCGTGAGCGCATGCACGTTGCACTCGATGGCCCCTTGCACCTTGTCCCCCTCGACGCGTTGCTTTGGAACCCTGTGGCGGAGCAACAGATCGAAGTTAAATTTTGGGTGACCTTTGCCGATTTGATCGCGCCCCGTGCCTTGGAGGAGACGAGCCCCTCACTCCTAGCTCTCGGCGGAATTGACTTCGGTGAGAACAGCGACATCTCCGGTTCCACTGCTCCTGGGCAGTGGGAAACACTCCAGGACCTGCCCGCCACCAGACAAGAAACCGAGACCCTCGCCGAGTTGTTTGAAGGAGCCCACGGAATCGCGCCTGCCCTGCTCTTGGGTTCCGAAGCGAGCAAGAAGTCGTTCCAAACTCTCGCGATTAACCGGCGTTACTTGCATCTGGCAACCCATGGGTACATCTCAGATGAACGGGTGCGCTCCTGGACCGACACCGTCTTGAGCGAGGGGGCTACAACATTGCGTGCAGCGGGAGACCCCGTCATCGGCATGGCTCCAATGACTCTCTGCGGTTTGGCCTTGGCGGGAGCCAACCATGGGAGCAATACTGCCGAACGCATGCTCGGTCGACTGACCGCCGAAGAAGTCGCCGGGCTTGACCTGCGGGCTTGCGAACTCGCTGTCTTGTCCGCGTGCGAGACTAATGTGGGGATTTCCCGTGCCGGCCAGGGACTGCACTCCCTTCACGGCGCCTTGCACACCGCTGGAGTGCGTAGCACTCTGACCTCGCTTTGGACCGTCGATGACAAGGCGACCCTCAAGCTGATGACAGAGTTCTATCGCTTGATTTGGGTCGAGCACATTCCCAAGGCGCAAGCGCTTCGCAAGGCCAAGGAATTGTTGTGGAAGCAGCGCTACCCCATTCGCGATTGGTCCGGATGGGTGTTGATCGGGGATCCAAACTGAATTTCTGGGCGGCGGCGTTGCCGGCCCGCGGCTCAAGCTAGAGTCGACCCATTGAGTGAAGCGAACAGTTCCTTGTGAAGCCACTGGATGGCAGCTGCCTGGTTTTCTGGCTCGAACAACATCAACTGACTCAAACCGTGCCGATCAAATTGTGTGCGAACGGGTTCGAGACCGGTGGCTCGGAGTTCGGGCAGAAGGGTCGTGCAATGCGACGCGCCCCCCCCTCCGATCAAGGCGACGGAGGACAACGACGGCAAACCCTCAGCCCGGTCTCCCAATTCCCGCCGCATAATTTCCCATCCGGGTGTCAGCGGGGCATAGAGGGTGATGGAGTCGCTCGCCATATGCAGGCAACGCGGGCTGACGTGATGTGCGTGCAGCAGAGTGAACAGGGTCGCTGAGAGTTCTGCCGGCTGGTTTGGAATGCGCAATCCCTGCAAGTTGCTCATGCCCGTAATAGCGATCGGCCGAGTGGACACCGGTCTCTGATCGAAGCGGGTACCCTCCTCTTTGCTGTTTCGAAGATCGCGCACTTCCACGCTTACAGTCGAATCGAGCAGCGGTGAAAGGGTGCTCGGATGCAGAACGGATGCTCCGTGGAAAGCGAGCGCCGCTGCTTCGACCATGGAAACCCCGTCAAGGACGCGGGCCTCTGGCACGATTCGCGGGTCGGCGTCGAGCACTCCGGGAACACACTTCCAAAAGACGAGACGCTCGGCGCCAACGGCCCGAGCAACGAGCGAGGCTGTCAAGTCAGATCCATTGCTCCCCAGGGTGGTCAGGTTTCCAGAACCGTCCTTGGCGAGAAATCCTGTCACGACCGGCACGCCGGGGATCTGCTCGAGGGAACGTTGCAGACTCGCCTCCAATCCAGGCAAGGGTCGCGCATGTCCATGACAAGAGTCGGTGGTCAAACCCAGGTCGTAGGCATCCACCGGAGTCGCCATGGTGCCCTGACTCCGCAAACAAGCCGAGACAATACGTGCGCTCATTCGCTCCCCGAATGAGAGCACGAAATCCAGTTCCTCCGGTAGTAATCGGCGCCGCTCCGAGATGCTGTAAAGGACTTGACCCAGCTCAGTGAAGAGACGGTCGAGCAGTTCCGGTTCGAGTGACAGGTCTCTCAGTAGCCCCCGATGCCGAACCCGAACAGCTTCGATCTCGAGCGCCCCTGCAGCAGCGCTATTCGCGCAGGTTTGCAGTTGTGCTGTCACTCCCTCGTGCGCGGAGACCACCAAGATCGGTGTCTCGCCCGAGAAATTGCCAGGCAGCGCGCAGGCCCTCTTCACGCTATCGCTGTCGGACAAACCAGCGCCGCCAATTTTCATCACCAGGGGAAATCTCACCGCTGGAGACTACCCTATCCAGGCTCCGCGGTTTTCCCTTTGAGCGTGCAGCCTCTTGGAGGAGTCACAAATCGTGAGGATCAGCTCAGATGTGGCTACACTAATCGGCGAGCTGCGACTCCACCGAGGCGCATCGAACCTGAACACTACCTATGAGCGAAGAATCCCGCGACGACCTGATCTACGACTGGAACGCCCCCTATCCCAGCGTCGACGCGCCTGTGCAATTCGATGATGAGACCCTTCGGGACGGACTCCAAAGCCCCTCCGTCCGAGACCCGGAGCTCGACAAGAAGATCGAGCTCATCCATCTGATGGACGATCTTGGCATCCACACAGCAAACATCGGCTTGCCGGGGGCCGGGGAACGTGCGCGTCAACACATTACGACGCTCGTAAAAGAGATGGACTCGCTCGCGATCACGCCCAATGTCGCCTGCCGCACGATGATCGGAGACATTGCCCCGGTGGTTGACGTTGTTCAGGAAACTGGCGTTCCAATCGAGGTCTGCGCGTTCATCGGCTCGAGCCCCATTCGGCGGTACGCTGAGAGTTGGGACTTCGAGAACATGCTGAAGCTCTCGCGTGAGGCTGTCGAGTTTTGCGTTAAGAATGACTTGAAGGTGATGTTCGTCACTGAAGACACCTCCCGCGCCAAGCCCGAGGAAGTGCGCGCACTTTACAGCACAGCCATTGAAGCCGGCGCCAGCCGTATTTGCGTGTGCGACACCTGTGGCCACGCAACTCCAATGGGTACAAGAAATCTGGTTCGGTTCGTCAAGAACCTGGTGGATGAACTGGGAGCCGACGTGGGTATCGACTGGCACGGTCACCGGGACCGGGGATTGGGATTGATTAACACTCTGGTGGCCCTGGAATCAGGAGCTACCCGCCTGCACGCGACCGCACTGGGCGTGGGCGAGCGTACCGGCAACACCGAAATGGAACTCTTGCTCGTGAACCTGCGTCTCAACGGCGTCATCGATCAGGATCTGTCCAAGCTTGGCGAGTACTGCATGAAAGCCCATGAAGCCGTTGGCATGCCTTTCCCTGTCAACCATCCGGTCTTTGGCAAGGACGCCTTCGAAACGGGCACCGGCGTTCACGCTTCAGCCGTGGTCAAAGCCCTGCGCATGGGCGACACCTGGCTTGCCAACCGAGTTTATTCGGGGGTGCCTGCAGACCTGTTCGGACTCGAACAAGTGATTCAGGTGGGCCCCATGAGCGGCAAGTCCAATGTTCAGTGGTACCTCGAGAAACGCGGAAAGGAAGTCACCGAGGAAGCGGTCAAGGGCGTGCTAGAACTCGCGAAGAAGACTCCGCGGCTGCTCACCGAGGATGAAATTCTGGCCGCGGCCGGGTACTAGCACCGTCGATGCATGAGCACAAAAGCCAATCGTCTCCACTTTAGACTGTTGGCGTTTGTGGACATGATTAGAGCGCGCTATTCGGCTTCGCTCTGAGTCTTTTTTGAGGAAGACCGCGTGGGCAAGAGGCGAACCCCGGCGGCATCAACGGCCTTGCGCAGTGCGTCGAGTTCTTCGCCCAACACTCGATCCAGGTCCGGCACTACTTCTTGCAGCGCCTCCTCGGCTTCTTCCAAGCGCCGCAAGTGGGTGCTCGAGGGTGCGTCCCACGAGGAACCAATGCCCCAAGAGGCTGCCCCGATCATGCCCATGATGGTCTTTGGATTGCGGAAGATGCCTTTCTGATTTCGGGCACCCATGAACGCATCGCGTACTTCGGTGATCGCATCCTTCAGTTCTTCCGCTTGGTCGAGAACATCTTGGTTAGGGTTTTCAGCATCGGGGTTGCGACCTTCCTTCAACTTGGCGGTCACGATGTCGATGTCCGACAAGGTTGCATCCAAGTCGTCGACAGCGCTAGCCACCTCTTCTTGCAACGCTCCGAGTCGCCGCATCGCTTCCCAGCGAGCAGCACTTCCTTCCGCGGTCGCTTCGGAGTTTGGGTCAGCCAAGACCTCAAATGAGGCTCGCACTTCGTGCTCACCGTAACTGAGAACCAAGTCATAGAGCCCGGGAGGGACTTCGGGACCTGATGGCGCAACATCCCAACTCTTGGCACTTCCCGGTCGGCGAAACCCGTCCCTGCGTAGATTCCATTGAATGCGATTGAATCCAGCGGAGGGCTTCGGCTTCAGGTGCCGCATGCGGTTGCCCTTCGAATCAAAGACATCCAAGGTCAACTCGGGCTTGTCCTCTTCTTCGATCTCTTCTTTCTCTGAGTCTTGGGTTTCTTCCGCTGCAGCCTCTTCTTCTGGTTCTGGATCGGGATTCCAGGCGAAATTGATGCAAAGGCCATAGGACCCCGTCTCGCCACGGAACTCCTCCGTTCCCGGAAAGCGCGACTCTCCTGTTTGTTTGACCCGGTGCTGTTGAGCATCCGCGACGTCGAAGAGTTGCAGTGGAGCTTTCAAAGACTCCTCAGTTGCCGCGCGCAAGGGGCTGATGTCGTCGATTACGTAGGCCGCCCGTCCATGTGTTCCAATCACAAGGTCGTCCTCCCGCGACTGGAACGCCAGAGCCCTGACTGCCACGGTCGGCATGCCGTTGGTCCACTTGAACCACTCTCGGCCACCGTTCTGTGTCACCCAGAGACCAAATTCCGTCCCAAGAAACAGCAGGTCCTCGGCCAAGGGGTCTTCCAAGATGACGTGTGCATAGCCGTCGAGGTCTTCATTGCTGATGGAGGTCCAGTTTTGACCGTAGTCCGTGGTCTTGTAGACCTGAGTCGTCCAGTCCCCTCTGCGGTGATCGTCAAAGACGGCGTACGCAGTGTTCGCATCGTGTTTCGAGGCTTCGATGTGCGGAATCCAGGTGTCCGCATTGATGCCGAGCACATTCTCGTCCACTCGGGTCCAGGTCTTTCCGGCGTCGAGCGTGACGTGCAGTCGGCCGTCATCACTTCCCACCCAAATCACTTTCGAATCCAGCGGACTCGGAGCGATCGTCATGATCGAGCAGAAGTTCTCCGCTGCGGTTACGTCGAGGGTCAACCCGCCGCTGGTGTGCTGTTGTTGCCAATCCTCGTTGTCGCTCGTCAAGTCGGGGCTGATGACCTCCCAGGTCGCTCCTTGATCGGTTGAGCGGTGCAGGTATTGGCTGCCGTAGTAGAGCGCGTTTGCACCATCAAATGGATCGAGCGCGATGGCTGCGTTCCAGTTGAAGCGTAACTCTTCGCCTTCCGGGCCGTCGGGCCGGATCAGGCGCCTCTCTCCGGTGATGGAATCCCAGCGGAAGACCGATCCGCCCTGGCTCATGGCGTAGCCTTTCGTGGAATCCTGGGGCAGCGGCAGAGTGGCAAAGCCGTCGCCGAAGCCCACTTCTTCCCAGTGGTGGTTGCGAATGCCGCCGTTTTCCCAGACATCATTCGGCCCGCGCCAAGACCCGTTGTCCTGCATGCCGCCGTAGATGTGGTAGGGCAAATCGTCATCCACCGCGATGTGATAGAACTGCGCCAGCGGCAGGGACCGACAAAAACGCCAGTCCGCTCCGTGATTGGTGGATATCGCAACGCCACCGTCGTTGCCGTCGATCAAGAAGTTCGGGTTATCCGGGTGAATCCAGAGCGCATGGTGATCGGGGTGAATCAGGTTGTAGGGAACGAAAGTGTCCCAGGACTTTCCCGCATCATTCGAAACCCGGACGATGGAGGCCATGTTGTACACGCGGTCGGGATCCTTGGGGTCCACTCGAATGTCCGCGTAGTAGAACGGCCGCTGGGCGACGTCGTTGTCCGAGTTCATGGTCGTCCAGTTCACGCCGCCGTCATCGGAGCGCAACAGGCTATTCTGTTCCGCTTCCACCAGCGCATAAACAATGTTGGGGTTGGAGCGAGAGATCGCCAGGCCGATGCGTCCCAACTCTCCGTCCACCATTCCGTTCTTGCCGTTCAAGCGCTCCCAGTTGTCGCCGCCATCGCGCGTGACGTACAAGCCGGAGCCTTCACCACCCGAAGTGAACAGCCAGGGGTCTCTGCGGTGGGACCACATGGCCGCGAACAACTTGTTCGGGTTTGTGGGATCCATGACGAGGTCTGCGCAACCGGTGCGTTCGTCCACGAACAGCACCTGCTCAAGAGTCTCTCCGCCATCTCGCGTGCGAAAGACGCCACGTTGCTCCCCATCGCTCCAGGTGGGTCCCAAGGCCCCGATAAAAGCCACCTCGGAATCTCCAGGATCCAGGGCGATGCGGTGAATTTTCTCGGAATCATCCAGGCCCAGGTGTTTCCAGCTTTGGCCCGCGTCCGTGGATCTCCAGAGACCTTTTCCGACGGACGTGGAGTTGCGGGGATTGCCCTCGCCGGTTCCCACCCAAACGACTTCCGGCGAGGCTTGAAAGACCTCAACAGCGCCGATCGAGGCCACGGATTCGGCGTCAAAAAGGGGTTTCCAGGCCAAGCCCCCATCCGTTGATTTCCACAGGCCCCCGGTCGCTGCCCCTACGTAGATGACGTTCGTGTCCGACTCCAAAGCGCAAACCGCCGCAACGCGACCGCTCATGCCCGCCGGACCAATCGAACGGGCCTTGATGCCCTCGAAGTCAGAGGATTGAAGTTGGGCGACCCCAAGGGTCGAAAGAAGGACGAGTGCAAGGCATGAGCCAGGAACATGGAACGAGTGTGTCATGGGGTCGATCTGGGGTGCGGGTGCTGGACCGAGCGTAGTCGAGGTCTCTCGTATCGGCAGATCCAATCCAGACCTCCTCAAGCAAGGCGGGTCTGGACCCGGTTCCGGCGGCCTTGGTTACGAATTCCTAGCGATGGTCTCCAAAGCAGCACCTAAATCATAGTTCCTGCGGAACCGCCTCGAGTGCGATGCGTTCCTCACCCGATCACAAGATGTCCACGAGGGTCCCCTGTAGACTCCAACCCATCACAGATTCCCCCATGCCGATCCTCGCCAGCGCCCACGAAATTTATCGATTCTTCGAACAGGGGGAGACGCGCACTCCGATTCTCAAGGGACTGTCCATCGAAGTTCACGAGTCAGAGTTTGTGTGCGTCATGGGGCCAAGTGGCTCCGGCAAGTCATCGTTGTTGCATGTGCTTTCGGGGCTCGACCGAGTCGATGCGGGCAGAGCCCTGCTAGCAGGGGTCTACTTGGATGAGATCAGCGAGTCGGAAAAAACCCGGCTTCGTCGGGACACAATTGGGCACGTGTTCCAGTTCTTCAACCTGCTGCCCAATCTGACGGTGCTCGAGAACATCGGCGTGCCGCTTTCGATCCAGGGCAAGAATGTAGAAGAGGACAAAGCGCGCATCCTTTCGCTTCTCGCGCGTCTGGGCCTCGAAGGCCGCGATGGCGCATTTCCCCACGAGCTCTCGGGGGGTGAGATGCAACGTGTCTCCATCGCCCGCGCATTAATTGGAGAGCAGCCCCTTCTGCTCTGTGATGAGCCCACGGGCAATCTCTCCCAACAAGCAGGCCTCGAGGTGATGAAGCTGCTGCGTGAATTGCGAGACCAAGACGGACGATCCATCTTGCTCGTGACCCACAACCCACGGGACGCGACGTTCGCTGACCGTGTCTTATTCTTGGTAGACGGTGAACTCGCGCCTGAAGCCACGTTGACGGGTCCGGGCATTCCAGTGGAACAGGTGCACGAAGTTCTCGCCAAGCTTCACATTTAGTCGCATGGGACTTTCAATGACACTCGCACGCCGCAACTTGTTGCAACGGCCAGCGCGTACGATTTTCTCCATCCTTGGCATTGCGGTTGGCATCGCCAC
>JBLIMI010000088.1:0-9414 GCA_047638655.1 Minisyncoccia bacterium
CACGCCCAAGTCAATAAAGTCTCGGCCCGAGAGTTCGATCAGAGCGGTCTCGATCAACACTTGGTCCTGGGGTTGGTCCAGGTGGCGAATGATGTCCTGGACTTCCTCGAAGCGCGCGCGACTGGCCGCGATGAGCAGGGCATTCGTGGCCGGGTCGGGGACCACAGCGACTTCCGTGCCCGAGCTGGCCCCGGTGTTGCCGCGGTTTTGGCCCTGTCCGGTGGCGCCAGTGGTCGAACTCTGGATGCGCGAAGAGTCAGAGAGGAAATCCTCGAGCACCGCTGCCGTGTCCTCTGCGTCGGCGTTCTCGAGCATCACGTAGTGGAAGTTGCGCTCGCGTTCGACGTGGTCGATATCGAGGCGCGCAATCAGGTCCAAGATCTCAGGCATGTCTTCGGGCATGGCCATGACAAGCAACGAGTTGGTGCCAGGCAGCACCATGATCTTTGTCTCGACAGTGCCTTGTTGCAAAGCGCCCGTGGCGCCTTGCACAGTCGCTTGGCGATTGTTCGTGTTGCTGGCCCGGCGGCTGGCTTCGAGCAATTCCTCAAGGGTGTCCGCGAGCTCGTCCGCAGCGGCGTACTCGAGCTTGATGACTTCGATCTGGGGGGTCACCGGAGGATCGGGTTTGCTGACCTCATCGATCAGAAGCAGCATGCGTGTCAGAGAAGAGACCACGCTACCGAAGCCGGTCAGGATGACGCTGCTCGATTCGGGCACAGGAATCAGCTGCAGGGTGTTCGGATCGGAGGCGAGTTGGCGCAGGGTGTTGCCTAGCGTGCGCGTGTCCAGATTAGGCAAGTGCAGCACGGTCTGAACAATGGTCGCCGGCTGGTTTGCGTACTCAGCGATTTGATCGGGACGGATGTAGATGGCGTCTTGCTTGATCTGATTGCGGTTCGCCGCATCGAGGCTGCCCACCACAACCACCGACAGGTTTTCGGGTCCGATTCGTGTGCAGACGAATCGGTTGATGATCATGATGATCTGGAAGAACGAGTAGAACTGGTCCTTGGGGATCACCTTGGGGCCGAACATGCGTACCGTTCCCGACTGCAGGAGTCCCCGGGTTTCCTTGCTATAGGTGAAGTTGATGCCCGTGTTTTCTTGGCAGATCTTGACGAAGTGCTCCAGGGACATGCCGTCTTCCGTTTCGTCAAACGTCAGCTTCCACGAATGGCCCAGATCTTGGATGGGGGGCACGGCGCTGCCTTGGTTTTGCAGCGGTGCGGCGGGGGCCAGCAGGAGGGGCAGGACGGCGAGGAAGGAAATCATGGGCGGTGGCCCCGGCGAGGGGCGGCTGGAACTTGATTGGGTGGGCGCGGCAGTGGGGGAGGCTCCGGAGGCCGCTCGGAACAGCCAGGGGGTAGATCTGGCGAGGGCAGGGCCAGGGAAGCGCCTTTGGAGAGCGCAGCAGAGGGCCGCTTCACCGAGGGTGTTTTCCACAAGCCGTTGCGTTTTCATGGCTTAGCCCCTGGGGCTGGCTAGAACTGCGCGCAGCCTAGAAACCGTCGAAGGGCATGTCAATGCGATGTGAGAGGTCGAGTGTCGGCCGATTCATCGATTGGCAGGCACAGGGACGCAGGCTCGGAGAGGATCTTCCCATGAATTCGTCGCTTGAAATTGTTACTGGGCCCATTCCGTTGGCTGGGGCCCACCCTTCAGGCCTTCACAATGGCTTCTACGGCCTGGGTGAATCGGTCGTCATTCCTGGGAGAGGGTCTGCGGAGACATCAAGATGCGTAAGGAACCGGGCCGAAAGTTGTTCCGGTCGAATGGCATCGGCATCCTACTGCGCACTCAGTCCCCCACTCGCTAGCGCACCGCGACCTCTCACTTCCTAATCCCAACGAGAATCACCTTGAGCCAACCCAAGAAAGGCTTCGTCAACTTCCTGCAGGAATTCTCCATACCCCTGATCGTGGGTGTGTTTGCGGCCCTCTTCGCCGCAAACCTTGCACCCGATTGGTACAGCCACTGGTTCGGAGAGATCCACGGCAGTGGGGCGCACGGGGACGCGGACCACGGTCCCTTCAATCTGGGCTTCTCCATCTTTGGCCACGTGGTGGGCATGCAATTCCTAGTGAATGACATCTTCATGGTGTTCTTTTTCGGAATCGCGGCCAAGGAAATCACGGAGGCTTGCCTACCCGGTGGAAGCCTCAATCCGCTCAAGTCTGCAATCAGCCCACTGCTCGCCACAATCGGTGGCGTGGTCGGCCCCGTGGGCGCATTCTTTTTGTTCCTTGCGCTTTGGTACGGGGCCTCACCCGATGCGTTTGGTGGACTTGAACTCGGAACCCTTCAAAACGGATGGGGCATCCCCACCGCGACGGACATCGCTTTGGCCTGGCTCGTGGCCCGCACGGTTTTTGGAAAGGGCCACCCTGCGGTGAACTTCCTGTTGCTGCTCGCGGTGGCCGACGACGCCATCGGCTTGGGTATCATCGCAATTTTCTACGGCGACCCCGCCAACCCGGCCAAGCCGGAGTTCCTGGCTCTGGTCTTGCTCGCCATGGGGGTGGCCTTCGCCCTGCGCAAGTTGAACGTCAACAACTGGATCCCGTACATTTTCATTGCGGGCCCCATCGCCTGGGCTGGATTGATGCTGGCGCACCTGCACCCGGCTCTGGCCCTGGTCCCGATTGTGCCATTCCTTCCCGGCCCCAAGCACGACACGGGACTCTTCACCAAGGCAGACGAGGTCGACCAAGCCGAGGCCGCCGGCTATCCTCACGGTGACCACTCGCCATTGCATCTCTTTGAGCATCAGCTGAAGTTATTCGTGGACTTCGGGCTGTTCTTCTTCGCTTTTGCCAATGCGGGCGTGGAGCTCGGCGGCATCGGCGCCATGTCCTGGATCATCTTGGGCTCCCTCGTCATCGGCAAGACCGTGGGGATCACGGCCTTCGCGATGCTCGGCAAAGTGGTCGGAGTCACTCTCCCGAAGGGGATGAGTTTTCGAGACTTGGTCATGGCGGGCTTCATTGGGGCCCTCGGGCTCACGGTCGCTCTCTTCGTGGCGGGTGCCGCATTCCCAGGCGCTGATGAGGGCATCATGAAGTTGCAAGGGGAAGCCAAAATGGGTGCCCTCTTCTCCGGCTTCGTGGGCCTGGCGGCTGTCCTGATCGGCAAGATGTTTGGCTTCGGTCGCGACCCGGTCAACGCATCCGAGGAGACTGGAAAATCGGAAGCGGCCTGAGGGCTTCCGCCTTCAGGCCGGTAGAGCCAAGGACCCCCGTCATCATGTATGGCGGGGGTCCTTGGCGTTGAGGGCGGGGCTGAGTCCGGGAGCGAACATATCGTCCGTATTGTTCTGCCGTCCTGGCCGTGGCATCGCTATCCTCCGCTGCCATGCGCCTGACCGAACTCTTCAGCCCCGAGGACCTGATCGTCCAATTCGCCCCCACGGACAAGTGGGATGCCCTTGGACGGCTAGTGGAGCATCTGGTCAAGAATGAGCGCATTTTACCGGAGGCAGAGAGCGAGATCCGCGACGCCGTCCTGGCCCGCGAGCGGTCCATGTCCACCGGCATGGAAAACGGGATTGCGATTCCCCACGCTGCCGTGGATGGTCTCGAGAAGCTTGCGGTCGCCCTGGGCGTCGTCGGTTCGGAGGATGCCTTGAACTTCGAGAGCATCGACGGCCGGCCCGCGCGCTTGGTGGTCTTGCTCGTGATTCCCAAGAACCAAAAACTGGTTCACATTCGGACACTGGCAGATGTAGCTCGAGTCCTGGGTAAAGAAGAGGTGCGCCAGCAGCTTTATGCGGCAGCGACTTCAGAAGACGCCTGGTACGCCTTGCGTAGTGGCGAGGCCTAAGAACGCCGCGGCAGGAATCGTTAGAACTTGTCGTGAACGCTTTGGTAGAGCAGAACCGATCGTGAGTCGAACGCTACTGCTATTGATCAGTGCGGCCCTTGTGGGCGCCAGCGGATTGGGCCTCGAAGTGTTGGCCATCGATCTCGCCGGCTTGACCCTTGGCTACGGGCGTTCGGGACCCGTGGCGCTGGCCCTGTTCATCGCCGGTTGGTCCAGCGGAGCTTGGTTGTCGAGCACCTGGCACGGCGGACTGGCCCGCAAGGCTGCCGGGCTCGGTGTTTGGTTGCTGTTGGCCGGAGCCCTCTTGCCCTTTGGCTTTCAGTCCTTGGCCCAGGCGAATCCCGGCGAGGTGCTTGCATGGCTGGGGAGTGCGCTGTTCGTGCTCTCGATCGCGTTACCACAGGGGGCGCTCTTGCCGCTCTTCGCGCGCGGGTTGGGCGGCCGGGGTGGTCGCGATTTGAGTGCGCTCTTTGCCGCCAACTTGTTGGGCGCTGCCGTGGGGGCTTGGGGATTTGGTTCCTGGCTCCCCGCAAATCACGGACGGGTGACGGCGTCCCTGGCGGCGGGTGCTTGCGCCCTGCTTGCGGCACTCGTGGCGGCCTGGGTCTTGAACTCTGCGAAGGCCGGTTCCAGACCGGATGTAGCTAGGCTTAAAGTTCCCCTTCGAATCGGAGTGGGCGTCGCTCTCGGGACTGCCTGGGTCGCGACTCTCGAGTGGTTTGGCGTACGCCTCGGTGTGCTTTGGCTGGGAGGTATGCAGGAGTCCTTGGTCGCGATTTTGGTCTCCTCGTTGATCGCCCTTAGCCTGGGGGCGGCGCTCTTGCCGCGGCTGTTGCCAAACTCGGAGCGGGGCATCGCTGCGCTCCTCGTGCTCTGCACATTAGGAAGTGGCACCTATTTCTACTTGCCCGAGTTGCTCGCTGGCAGCCAAGGACAGAGCGTGTTCGTGCGCAGCATGTGGCTCGTGGGGCCGGCCCTCTTTCCTTTCGGCGCTTGGATTCCCATGTGGCACCGGCGTTTGGATGATCCCGACGGTGAGGCTCTGGGAACTCTGCTGGGTTTCGAAGCGCTGGGAGCCTTGGTCGGTCTGCCCTTGATGCACTTTGGCTTGCTGCCGTTGATTGGGTTGGGTGGTTGCGTACTACTGATGGGGGGCTTGGCTCTGCTTGCGCTGTTCCTACGCGGACCCCGTGATTGGGTCTTAGCGACGGGGGCGTTGGGGCTGGCCACTTTCCTGCTCAACTTCTCAAAGCAGGGGGCTCCGGCTCTGGCTTCGCCTCCGCTGCAGAACCCCGCCTTTGAGATTCTGGCCTTCGAGGAAGACCAGCATTTCGCCATCAGCGTGGTGCAGGATGGACTCTTGGGCGAACGCACCTTGCTGACCGATGGCTTCCGTGCTGCTGCCAATGGTCGTGATTACGACTACATGCGCGCACTGGCCCACTTGCCTTTGCTGCTGCACCCGAATCCGGAGCGGGTCGGGGTCCTGGCATTCGGTACGGGTACCACCGCCGGGGCGGTTTCCTTGCACACCGAGCCCCAGCACATCGATGTGCTGGAACTGTCGAGTACGGTCACGGACTACGCCCACTGGTTCGAAGAGGCCAACCGCGGCGTCTTGCAAGACAGCCGTGTGCAAGTCTGGATCGGCGATGGGCGACACACATTGCGCGGCAAGCAGGGCGTCTATGACGTCTTGACCATGGAGCCTTTGCTGCCCGATTCACCCTTCGCCGTCTACCTCTATACGACGGAGTTCTATGGTGTGGTCCGTCAGAGTTTGGCTCCGGGCGGTTTGGTCTGTCAGTGGGTACCTCCCCACGCGTTGGCGCCGAAGACTTTCGATGCGGTGCTCTCCGCGTTCACTTCCGCTTTTGAGTGGAGTGGGATTTGGGTCTTTGGCACCCAGGTCATCCTGTTGGGAGGGGAACAAGCGCCGCAGCCGGATCGCGGCCGATTTGGAGGGGGCAGTCCAGTCTTGCGCAGCGCTCTGGCTGGTCTGGGACTGCAGGACCTTGAAGGGGTTCTGGCACGTTATGTCGTGCCAGGCAGCGACTGGCCCGCGGCTCAAAGACCCCTGACCGACCTGGACCCCTGGGTCATCTACGCAGGGCGCCGCAAGGGGAGCCTGCTCCTCGCGGACCTTCCGCTGAATCTCGCCAAGTTGCGCAAGCACGCTCAACCGATTCCATTGGAATGGTCCATCGGGCTCGGCGCTGGTGCAACGAGCCGCATGCAAGCGCTCGCCTATCTACGGGAAGCCCGCGAAGCCTTTGAGGGTGCCCGGGCGAGTGCAGCCATCGGAACTCAAGCGCAGAACGGGGACTCGGAATTGCTGGCGGCCCACGGCCGCTTGCTGCAAGAGTGTTCGCAGGCGGACGTGGATTCCTTGCTGACCGAGGTGCGCCGGCGTGCACCTCAGGAAGCGGGGCTCTTGCGCTTCGAGGCCAGCCTCGAGTTCCAGACGGAGATTCGCCGCGGTTTTGCACTGCTTTCGGGAGCCAACAGTCAGGAGGCGGCGGGCCAAGCGGCCGTGCACTTGACCCGGGCGGTTGTGCTACGGCCAGAACGGGCAGACGTGCACGCTTACCTGGCGGTGGCCCTCGCGCGCCTGGGAAGCGACCGCTCCAAGCTCGAATTGGAAAAAGCGCGAGAGCTATGTCCCAATCTGGCCGAGACCCCTGTGGGACGGCGTCTGGTGCAACTCGGGCTTTAAATGCAAAACGCGCCGCCCTTCCTTCAGTGGGAGGGCGACGCGTTTGTGGGATGGACTCTGAACTAGGGCAAGTGCGTCAACTTGAGGTAGTCCGTGGTCAGCAGTCGTGGGCTCAGGAAGAGAACTTGCAGGTAGAGGTCCGTTCCGACCGCGCCGCTCATGGTCAGGGGTGTGTGCAATTCGCCGTTGCCTGCCACTTGCCCAAGCGAACTGATCGTGAGCGCCGAGCGCTTGACGTACAGCGTTCCGATGCCAGGGAACACCGCGGGAGGGGACTGGGGCAAATTAGCGGACAGCAAGAGTGCGGTCTTGCCGGGCACGCCGTGAACTTCAAGGTCGATGGTGGCGCCCGACTGGGGCGTGCCATTGGCCAGCATGTCCTCACCGCCGGCGTCGATTAGGTCCACGTGGCCGCCGTTGCCGAAGGTGTTGGCGTGCACCGCTTTGCCGCAACCAGCGAGACGCTGCCCATCGGCAGAGATGTCCACGCCGAAGACGGAACCGCCCAGGCCTAGGGTTTGCAGGGCTGCATTTTGCGTGCTGGAGTAAAGTCGTAACTCATCCACTTGACCACCGCCGTCGCCCCACAGGCCGACGCCGAAGCGGGACCCGTCCGCGTTGCAGGAGATCTGCGCTACGGTGTTCTGCAGCGTGCCGAGGCCCACCACTGTGTCAGTCATGGTGACCATGCCCGTAGCCACATCGAGGGCCTCGATTTCCACAGTGGTTCCGGGAGAGTAGAAGTACCAACCGTAAGCCACGCTGGAGCCGTCGTCGGAGATGTCGAGTTCCGCGCAGTAGGTGGAGCCGCCCTTGGACTTCGAGATTGTGTTGACGTAGGTAGCGCCGTTGTGGACCCAGACCTTCATGGAGTTGAAGTTGCCGAAGGCAAACACTGAACCATCGCCGGAGATGGCGTGGCTATCGAAGCTGGCGCCGATGTTGGTCGAGAATTCGATGCTGCCGGTGGCCACGTCCAGGATGTTGGCGGTGACTCCCTGTGAGAAGTAGAGCTTAGATCCATCCGCGGATAGGTCCCAACCACGCAGGCTGGAGTTCGATCCTGCAGGCAAAATGGTGTAGCTCACGGGAATGGCCGAACCAGGTCCGAACACGGCCAACTCGACACTCATGGTGTTGTTGTTCATGATGGCGGCCACGATCGTGTTTCCATCCCTAGAGATGGCTACTTTGGCAGCGGCGTTGATCACCGGAGCGAAGCCGTAGACCCAGTCCGGCGTGACGCTAGACGAGGAATACTTGCGCAGCACCGCGGTGCGGGTGGTCGGATTGCCGCCTAAGGTCACCTGGGAGATGGCCACGTGGGTGTTGGTCTCTGCTGCCGAATCGACCGCGGCGAAGTCGGTGCCAGCGACCGTGCCGTCCGTCCAGACGGGAGTGGCGGGATTCGAGTCGTAGGCGGAGAATAGGCCCGCGGCTTCGTTGTTGAGGTCGTACTGGCTGAAGACCTGACTGGCCACATTGCCGATGGCGACCGAGGCGCCGATCCAGGCCAGACCGCCGTCGGTGTACGTCCAGAAAGTTCCGCCGCCGGTCAACCCTTCGGAGCCTGAGTGGTCCAGCTGCAAGTCACCGTGACGTTGCCGCAAGAAGGCACCTTCATCGGTGACTTCGATTCTCGTCTCCCGGGCTTGTGCAGTCGGGGGCGTAATGGGGCCGGAGCCACCACCCGTGGCGGCGATGGGAAGAGTCAGGAGTAGGTGAATCACGTTGTCTACCTCGATGTATTGCTTTGGAGTCCGAAGGGCAAGCCCGCCTGGCGCGCATACGCGAGGCAGATCCATATCCTACGGCAAGAGAATGCAACTCGCCTGTGCACACCCCGGATCCCGAAGGATCCGCATGTCGGTGTTATGTAGGGGTTCTTCGCCCCCCCCCCTCTTAATCAGGGTGTAAACGTCACTTCAAGGCCGTTGGAGACATTGAAGTTCGCGCCACAGGGGCTGCCTGAAGTGTCGCGGTACCAGCACTGGAAGGTGCGGGTGTCGCCACTGTTCCAACCGTAGAGACCCACGAAACCGGACCCCCACGAGGCGGCGCCGTTGGCATCAGGTACTTGCACCGAGAGTCGAGTGATCTGTCCGCCGGCGCAACGCAGACCATCCCCGAAAGTCGTTCCAAGGCCACCATTGATTTGCGACACACCGCTAAAGAGCAGGGCCGACTGGCCGGGAAGCAGTCCCGTGGTGGTGAAAATCATGTCGTCCGCAGCCGCGCTAGCGGTTCCGGATGCCAGCAGCACAGCCCCCACTGAGGAAGAGTTGGCGCAGCCGGCACCGGGCGCGCCGTTGTTGCTGCAGGGACATGCTGTCCCCGTTCCATCACCGAAGCAGAAGGCCGTTCCCGGTGAACACTCGTCGGGAATGTTGTCGCCATTGGCATCCAGGCTGGTGCCCGAGGTGATGTCACACTCGTCCAGAATGCCGTTGGCATTGCAGTCGTTGCCGACGAGTTCGCATTCATCTGGTAGTCCATTGCCGTTGCAGTCGGCGAAGGCCTCACAGTCGTCGGGCGTTCCGTCTCCGTCGCAATCCGCTTCGCACTCGTCTGGAATTCCATTCGAGTTGCAGTCGTTGCCGGTCAATTCGCACTCGTCGGGGATGCCATTGGCGTTGCAGTCCGCGAAAGCCTCGCAAGCATCGGGTGTGCCATTGGTGTTGCAATCGGGGTCGCACTCGTCCGGTATGCCGTTTGAGTCGCAGTCGTTGGCATCCAGTTCGCACTCGTCAGGAACCCCATTGGTGTTGCAGTCCGTGAAGAACTCACACTCGTCGGGTGTGCCGTTCGAGTTGCAGTCGGTTTCGCAATCGTCCGCGATCCAGTTGCTGTTGCAGTCGATGCCAAGCACCTCGCAA
>JBLIMI010000089.1:0-9387 GCA_047638655.1 Minisyncoccia bacterium
GGACCTGGTTCTCCCGCTCCAAACTCTGAACCCGGGCGTAGGTGTCCACCAGGGCTACCATCGAGTCATTGCGGAAAGGCTTCTGAACGTAGAATTTGGCCCCCAAGCTGAGCGCTTGCGCGGCATCTTCCATGGCCGCGAAGCCGGTCATAATCAAGACCGGTCGCGACGCGTCTAGTTCCGCGGAGCGCTCTAGCACCTTCATGCCACCGGCGCCGGGCATGCGAATGTCGGTCAGCACCAGGTCTATTTCGTCCTCCTCCAGAGCCTTCAAGGCAGAGTCGGTGTCCTCTACACGCACCACCTCGTATCCAGCCTCGGAGAGTGCGTCCCCGAGAGTCACCGAGATCGTGATCTCGTCATCGGCCAATAGCACACGCATCAGCCCTAGAGCAATCCTTCCGGAGCCCGGAATTGAACCTGGTCACCCCCTGCGCTGCTGGCCTCGGCCAAGCAACTGCGGGCGGTGTTGAGCAAGTCATCGAAGAACAGAATCTCCCCGTTCAGCATGAAAGAGGCTCCGATCGAGAGGGTCATGCTCTCTTCTCCGAGTTGGGGCAGACGCATTTCACGCGTGCCAGCCACGAGTCGATCCGCGAGGATTCGAACCTGATCTGGGATGGTATGGGGAACCACGATCATGAAACGGTCATCGGGTAAGCGGCCAAGGAAGTCGCTGCCACGGGTTTGTTCGTGGAGCAGGAGGATGAACTCTTCGAGAACCTCCTCCTTGGCTTCATAGCCGCGCCGATCGCGCACGTCACCCAATTGATCCAAAGCCAGCACCAAACACACGATGGGGTAGCTATAGCGCTGGGCTCGGCTGAACTCGACCCGCATCAGGTGCTGGATCTGGGCCAGGGACAACACCTCGGGCTGGGAATTTTTGGAACGCTCTACCCTGGTCATTTAGTCACCCCTAAAACGAGATCAAAGAGTTCATCAAAACTAGTGTTCCACTTGAAACGGGCCAGCAACATCATCACGAGCACCATGCCCGAATAGATCAAGAGGGCGATAAAGTTGGCCATCAGAAAGGCGGAGCCACTCTTCGCCTTGGTGCGTAGATTACGGCCGGCGCCACGGACTCCCCGTTGTAGGGAGGACATCAGGAAATCGCGCAACAGCGTTCCACAGCGCTCGATTACACGCGGATCATCCAGGGCGAATTTGTCCGCCGCTGCGAGGGCCGCACGGGCGCAACCGTCTGCGTCGAATTCCTGTTGCAAAACGGCTTCCTGCCAGCCCGCCACCACGCTCCGCGGCACGAGCCCCAAATCGATGGCGAGTCCCGCCTGGACCCGCAAGAGCGCGCGATTGTCCGTCCCGGCGGCCGCTGAACCCAGGGTTGGTTTCTGCGGCGGCGTCGCCATGGGAATCTCCTGCAGAACCGGGACGTCGCGGTGGTAAGTCATTTCGACGCCACCCCAGCGGATCCGTTGCCCCGACTCCACCTTCGCCTCTTCTGCGGACTTGCCATCCACCTCCAAGAGCGCTTTGCCGGCGATGCGGATCACCTTCGGCGGATCAGTCCAGACGTGCAATTCGCCCTCAGGGGCCCCAGGAATGACAACATCACAGCCGGCGCCCCCCAGGCGGGTCATTCCGGATCTCAAGTCCGCCCGGGACCGAATCCCCCCTATTTCAATGTCGAGCCAAGCATTCACCCCGCCTTGCATAGTCGATTGGCGGCCGAGATGCACGCCGATCTCTTTGGGAGCTTGGGAAACGTAGCCTGGGCGCCTTAGCCCGACTATCCTCCTTGCACGACTCCGAACCGGTCCCAGCACGCCAAATTCATGCTTCACTCGAGCTTCCTGATCCTCGCCGCCCTCGTCACTCAGGACTCCTGGAGTGCCCTGCCCCTGCCACGGATTTGCGAGGAGCCCATGGCCGGCCACCAACGGGCCAGGATGAGCGGGGCACGCCACTTGCTCCTGGACGACGCTTCACTCCCGCGCGCCAGCCGACCACGGGCATCGCTGGCCGCTGGCGACCTAGGCGCCCTGCTGCAACAGTGCGCGACGGACCAGGCTGGCAGCCTGCGCATCTCGCCCTACTCGCCGCCGCTCTACGTCCAGGGAAACGCCGCCGATTTGAAGTGGGCCCGAGGGGTGGTCGAGGCCATCGACGAGGCGGGACAGCGGCGCGAACTATCCGTCTCCGCCTGGCTCATCCCTGACACCGTTGCGGTCGCACCAAGCGCGGATGGCACATTGCCCGAGGGCAGCGAGCAATGGCACCAATCTCTCACTTCCGGCAAGCAGCTTTCCTTTGGCGGACGCTTGCGCCAGGACTTCGTGGCCAGCTATGACGTTGAAGTCGCCAGCCACTCTGGCGTGGCCGCGCCCATCATCGGCCAAGTCACGAGCGGACGTAGTTTGCATCTCGGAGTCTCCCGGGTGGATGGCGGTACTCGCTATCACCTCCGAGGCCGGCTCGACCTGGCGGTCCTCGATTCCCTCGAGTCTTTTGATCCGGGAACCCCGGACCTGGGACTCTTCACGCAACCCGTGGTTCACTCCGTCAGCCTTTCCTTTTCCGCCGTTGGAGACATGGGCTCCTTCCAGCGCATTCAACTCCAGGGAGGGCCGTCCGGCATCGACGACTGCACCTTATGGATTCGTGTGGAGGGCGCTCCCGAACCCGTTGGGGCCCGAACTGCCGGGAGCGCGGTTGGGCACGATTGGAGAGCAGTAGAAGTCTCCTTGCTCGAACGCAGGCCCCCGGACTTCCAAGCCGTACTTCCTGGAGCCGGGCTCTCAGGCTCGGGCCAATTGGCCGCCGTGGCCCCCGCCGCTGCACCCATCTCCGCCGCAGGGGTCTTGGGTGCCATCCAGGGCGTGGGGCGTTCCGGTCGCGATCGAGGGAGTCGCACTTCGGATGGAGGACGAACGCCCATGCAAGTCTGCGAGGGACTGTTGCTCATCGCTGCGTCCGAAACGATTCCTGGACAAGCGGAACATGTGTCGGAATTCGTGCGCGCAGCGGAGGCTCCCAAGTTGCAAAGTTCCCAGGTGGACTTGCAGTTGGGGTCCCTGAAAGTGAGCTTCCCCAGCGCGTTTGGTGAAGTGGCCCGACTCTGGGCGGGCAGTGAACGAACCTTCGTCACGGGCTACAACTCTGAAATCGCTCCCAACTCCTGGATGCCAGCGCCCAAGGTGGAATTCGCCTTGGACGGACTCGCCTGGCAGGGGCGCCTGGACGCCCACGGTTTCCCTATGGAGGCCTGGGCAGCCAGCACCCAGGAGGTCCAGACTCTGAGCCGAGAGGACGTCCAACTGGGAGCGGTGCAATTGCCCAAGCGGAGAATTCAGAGCGCGGGGCTGAAGCTGCTTGCCAATGGTGAGGCACACGTTTTTTGGGGTGCGGGGGCCCAGGGGGCTGAGTTCACTGCCACGGCCACCGTCCCAGACTGACCCTGGCACTGCATGGGGTGCCTGTGGAATTTGCGGGCAACGACCGCCAGAAGGGCTGACTCCACTACGAGTTGGGGGGCCTTGCGCTCGGAAGCAGGGCCTGCGCACGCCAAAGGCTAGGCTCGAATCCCCCTCCTTGCCCCCTCCAGTGCTGAATATGGGAGGGCTTCCAGGTGCCAATCCACACTCGGGCCAGTCAGTCCAGAAAGCTGCCAGGCGAAACGAAGCCAACCCCCAAAGCCGAACTATACTAAGAGGACCCCCAGGTTCATTTCGGGCGTGCCGCTAAAGCCCCCCGAATCGATGCACCCTCTCTCGAAACAATCCATTTGAAGCTAGGACTCCACCAATCTGCCCGTCTGGAGCAGCGACTCATGCAGTCGCCGCAAATGATCCAGGCCATGAAGATCCTGCAGCTCGGCACCCTCGATCTGCAGGAACGAATCGACCAGGAATTGGTCGAGAATCCTATGCTGGAGGAAATCAGCTCCTCGGAAGACGCGGACGCCTCCCTTCAAGAGTCTCCAGTGGGCCCCGCTCAAGAACCGTCGGACCCGGAACAGGAAGGGGTCCAGCGCATGCTCGATGCTCTAGAGAGTTTGCAGCGGGACTTCGGAGACGGGGGCCGCGCTACAGGTGGTGATGGCGAGGAAGGTGACCGCAAATTGCAGGCCCTGGCCAACACGCCCTCGGTTCCCAAGACGATGGCCGAAGCCCTCTCAGAGGAACTGGCTTTCATTGAATTGTCCCCGCGCAAGAGAGCCATCGCCGAATTCTTGATCTTCTCCATGGACGAGCGCGGATACTTGCCCGACGAGCTCGCGGACTTGGCGGAGGAGTGTCCTATTGTTCGCACCCACGAGCCCCAAGAGTCGGGCGTCGAAGCCTGCAAAGTGGAAGAGCTGGCATGGGTGCTCGGTCGCCTGCGCGCCTTGATCCATCCGGCCCTCGGCGCGCGTGACCTGCGCGAGGCGCTGCTGTTGCAAGTGGAGTTGCTGAATGGAAATCACGCCATCTTGCGCAAGATCATTTCCGACCACTTGGAGGACGTGAAGAACAACCGCTTGCCGCGCATCGCCAAGGCCCTCGGTCAGCCCATCGAAACGGTTCTCGAGGTCCTCGAGCAGTTGCGGCGTCTTGATCCGGCGCCGGCAGCGGAGTATGGGGAGTCCGTGGCGACCATCATCGTACCCGATGTTCTAGTCGAGGAGGATGAAGGCGAATACGTGGTACGGCTCGAGCGCGCGCGCATCCCGCGACTGCAGCTCTCGCCGACATACCGCAAGATGCTCGAAGATGCGAAGAAGGGCGATGGCACCCGCGCTTGGCTTAAGAAACGCCTCGAGTCCGCCCGCTGGTTCATCGACGCCATCACGCAAAGGCAGAGCACGCTCGAGCGCATTGCCAACGTGATCTTCGAACGCCAAAAGCCGTTCCTCGAGCGAGGCAAGAGCGAACTGCAACCCTTGCGCATGCAGGAAGTGGCCGACACGGTGGAGGTTCACATCTCCACCGTTTCACGAGCTGTCAACGGCAAGTACGCTCAAACTCCGCGCGGCATCTTCCCCCTTAAGTTCTTCTTCAGCGGCGGAACCTCCAACGAGACGGGTGAAGTCTCCAGCCAGGTCAGCATTCAGCAACACATGAAGGAGCTGGTGGCCCAGGAGAACAAGCAGAAACCGCTCTCCGACGAGGAGATCGTGACCGCCCTCAAGTCGAGCGCCAACATTCAGATTGCCCGCCGCACGGTTAGCAAGTACCGCAAAATGCTCGGCATCGCCTCTTCCAGCCAGCGTCGACAATTCATCGCTGAGCACTAGGCCCGGCGACTGGTGTCCCCCGTGGACGGAATGAGGTAGGCTTTCGCTGGCGACGGTGTCCCGTCTCCGATTCCTGCATTTCACCGAATTCAGCGTGCCCTGGCCCCTTGACCGCGCGGCGCGCACTTCCACACCAAGAGCAATCCATGGCACGGGCGACTGAACTTCGAAAAGGCACCGTCATCGAAAAGGACGGCCACCTGCTCGTCATCACCGACTACAACCACTCCACGCCGGGCAACCTGCGCGCGATCATCCAGATGAAAACGAAGAACCTGAGCACCGGTCAGGTCAATTCGATTCGCGCCAGTTCCAGCGAGACCTTTGAGGTGGCCTACCTCGATCGTCGCAAGTGCCAGTACCTCTACAAGGAAGGCACGGACGCGTACATTTTCATGGAAGAGGAGACCTTCAATCAGTTCACCCTGCCGAGTTCCCTCGCCGAAGAATCCATGGGGTTCGTGAAGGAAAACACGACCGTCGAGGTGACCTTCCACAACGAGAGCGCCATCGGCGTCGCCCTCCCGCCCCAGGTCATCCTGGAAGTGACCTGGGCTGAAATGGCCGTCAAGGGCAATACGGCGACGAACGTCAAGAAAGACGCCACGGTAGAGACCGGCATGAAGGTCAAGGTTCCCATTCACGTCAAGCAAGGCGACCAGATCAAGCTCAACACCGACAACGGTGAGTTCATGGGCCGGGCAAGCGAGTAAACCCCAGACTGACTGGCAGAAGTGTGGAATCCGGTGAGGTTGCTCTCAGCCTCTCAATTCCTCTCCTGATCGTCGAAGACGAAAACCACGCTTGCTGAAGTCCTCAGTGGTGGTCGAAAACTCGCCAGGCAGCCTGTACTGGCCGCCTAGTCGAAGAATTCAGCGCGTGCACGGCCGGCGTCAACGAGAGCAGTGGAATTGTGAAGCGGACGCGACGTCGAAGGAGACGTCGAAGAAGGGGTGTGAGCAGGCCCTCCACACGCAACAGAGTGCCGTAAACCACTGCGGGCAAGAACGTTTCGCCCCAAGAGCCAACACAATTCCACACTTGTGCCAGGCAGTTCTAGAGTCACTCTCGAAGGTACACCAGCAACTCCAAGTCCCGGCCCTCCATCAGCGCCGGGAAGCGCTTGACCAATTGGCAATCCGAAGCCAACCAGGTCGTGAGCGTGAGTTCGTCCTCGGGAGCCAACCCTTCGAGCCACTGCGGCCGAATCACGACCCAGACTCGCCGGTCGTGACGATTCCAGCGGCGTGGCCCTTCGGGGTGCCAATCGCCGAGGGGTGAAACGGTGCGGGGTCGCCGGGGGTCGGGGTTGTCGCCTCCAAGGTAGAACTCCCCCACTGAAGAGCCCATTCCCAGGATCAAATCTCCCGCCTCACGACGGTCATCCACGAATGTGTAGGCATCTCGCCAACGAGGGCGCTCGCCCATGCGTGAAGTGAAGTAGAGCAGGGTACTGGTCAACGCCGGCGCGACAAAGACCAGGGTGCCCGCCCAAAATAACCCGCGCCCCTGGGCACTCTTCGCGAGGCTCTCCAGGGGAAGCACAGCGAGCAACAAGACCCAGGGGAGAATGCAGAAGGTGTACTGCGCGGTCATCAACACTTGAGTCGAGACCAGCAAGGCGGCGGCCACCACCATGGCCACGAGTCCCACGGCGAACAGCCCCGCTTGGTCCTTGCGCACCAGTGCCCACAAGCTTCCCACGACCGCCGCGGCCCAAATCATGGGCGTAAAAAAGTAAGCCAGCGTTTTGGAGAGATGCACAGGACCCTGCAACCAACTGAGCGTCCCTTTCTCGTCGGTGTGATTTTCCAGGGCAGAGAGCAGGAACGGCGTACTCGCAAGTGCACCGATCGCGAGCGTCAGGAGCAGCCACTTCCACACGGAACGAAATCCCGTCGGCAGCTCCAGTCCCCGTAACTTCGCCAACAGGGGCGCGAGAACCAAACCAGGAACAATCAGTGCTGCCGTCACATGGAAGGCTGCCGCGGCGCCGGCGATCAGGATTCCGACTAGCGCCAAGGGTCGCTTGCCGCCCAGGTATCCCCGCAGCACCAAGCCACTACCGAGCAAGGAAGTGCCCATCGCCAGGGTGTAGAAGCGCGCGTTCTGGGACCAGAAAATGTGCCAAGAGCTGATCGCGAGCAGCAGAGCCACTAGAGCCGCGCGCCGACCTCCAACCCAACAGCGGAACGCCCACCAAGTGAGCGGAATGCAAAGCCAGCCCACGAGCGCCGGCAGGAAGCGCAGCCCGAACTCATCGGGACGCTCGGCGAGCCACTCGGCGGTGGAGATCAAGAGCCTGTAGCCGAGCGGGTTCCAGAGTTGATCGCTGTCGAGCCCGAAGCGCGCGTCCGCGAAGGTATAAGCCTCGTCCACCCAAAAACTCCACTCTCCGAGCTTCCAGAAGCGGAGAAGACCCAAGAGCACGGCCAGCGACAGTAGGCCCCATTCCGCGACCCTCTGCGCACCCTCCAAGCGCAATTCTTCCCCGGCCGGGAGCGTACTTGTGGGACTTTCGGGACAGGAGCGGACCATCAGGGTTCAGGAGGTTTTCAAAGCTAGTCGACGAAGGCAACTACTGAACCGTCACTACCTGGCATTCCCGCGGTTGCAAGGGGGCCTCCTGAAGCCGAGAATCATCCCATGCCCAGCCCCCGTCTCCTCACAGCCCTCCTGAGCGCCTTGCTGCTGAGCTCGTGCTCCACCTACCGCGATACCGTGGCAATCCACATTTCGAGCGATCCCCCCGGGGCCGATGTGGTGGTGGACGGGGTCCCCACAGGCTACGCCACGCCTTGCATGGTCGCCCTCCCCAAGCACCGTCAGGTGATTTCGATCGAGAAAGAAGGCTTCCAGATTCCGAGGAGGATCCTCTTCCCCGATCCCTACAACGACACCTGGCTCTATTCCGAGGCCACCGTGGGGCCGCACACCTTTGACTTCCTGACGTTCATTAGCTTGGATGACTTTCTGGAGCCGGTGGTGACGAAGAATGAACTGATCCCCGCTAGAATTTTTGTGCGCCTTAAACGACTCACGGACTTGGGTAGCGAGCAAGTCATTGAAGCAGACCCCGAACTCGCGACGGATGACGAATTCCCCGGCTCCGAATGAGCCTAAACGCCCCGCGGTTTTCCTTGACCGCGACGGGACCATCAATGCCGAGGTGGATTACCTCTCGCGCCCCGAAGACCTGAAACTGCTCGACGGTGCAGGAGCAGCCATCGCACGGCTCAACAAGGCTGGCTACCTGTGCGTGGTGATCACGAACCAAAGCGGGATTGCCCGCGGCTTGTTCGACGAAGAACAGCTGAACAAGATCCATGCGCGCATGGATGATCTGCTCGCCGAAGAAGGGGCTAGCATCGATCACTATGGCTACTGCCCCCACCATCCCCAAAATGGCAACAAGACCTACCGCAAGAAGTGTGAGTGTCGCAAGCCGAAGCCAGGACTCTTGCTGGAGGCGCAAGCGGCGCTCTCCATCGACATGAGTCGTAGCTGGATCGTCGGAGATTCCCCCAGGGACTTGCAAGCTGGAATCGCGGTCGACATCCCAGGCATCCTGGTAGAAACTGGCAAACCCTTGCAGGACCTGGCCCGTGAGCGCTATGAGGTCCTCGCTGATCTGAGCGCCGCCGTGGATCGCATCCTCGCGCAGGGCTAGCCCGGCATGACCGCACGACACAAACTCACTCGAGCCATCCTGCGCCTGATTTTGGCCGCGGCCCTCTTGAGCGCGCCGATCTTCCTGGTCGCGGAGGAGTTTGACGGAGCCCACGCATTGCTGGTCCTGGGTTCCAACGGTGTCTGCGCAGTGCTGTGCGTAGTCCTCCTGCAACGACTCAAGCGTGGAGAGGTGGAGTTGTGTTCCAGGGTCCTGGTGTACGGCCTGCTGCTTCTGATCGCCGGACTCGCCACCTCCAACGGCGAAGACGTGCATGTAAACGTGATCAACTTCGTGCTGGTAACCGTGCTTGCCAGCGTCCTACTTGGTCGCAAGCCACTGCTATGGGTGGGGGCCACGTCCGCAGTGACCATGTTCTGGATCGCCTGGAATCAAACCGTGCCGCCCCCTGGCGAAGAACTGTTTGAAGCCCGCCTCGAATCCATCGCACAGTTCCTACCCACTTACTTGGTCGTAC
>JBLIMI010000090.1:0-9359 GCA_047638655.1 Minisyncoccia bacterium
CCGAAAGATGGAACCGGTGGGCTCGATCCGGTCGAGATGGAGTTGCATGACCGACTCAAAGCTTGGCGCCGCAAGATGTCTGACAAGGAAGACTTCGACGCATCCTTGATCTTGAACCGTCACGTTCTCGTTCGTTTGGTGAGCCAAAAGCCGTCCAACACGGAGGGCTTGCAGGCCATCGAAGGACTGCTTGAGTGGCAAATCGAACGCTACGGCGATGGAGTGCTGGAGGTCATCGACCATTTCCAGCAAGACGTGCAAGCGGGCCGCGTGGAGACCGGTGCGCGGCGGCGGGGCAAGCGTTCCAAGGACTAGGGCCGCAGCTCGCGGGCGCCGGCATGGGCGCCGGCATGGGCGCCGTACGGCTGCCCTACCCTGAGAGAAGTGGTGGAGACGAAGGGGCTCGAACCCTCGACCTTCGCATTGCGAACGCGACGCTCTACCAGACTGAGCTACGTCCCCACATGGCGCAGAATTCTAGGGTTTGGCGCTCGCTTTAGGAAGGCCCGCCCGTAGGGATCCTGAACTACGTTCCAGGTGCCGACCGCCCACAACCGACAGTCCCTTGATGCCGATTCTTCTGACTCTCCTTCTGCTCTTCGGATGGACGCCGAGCGCTCTGGCTGGGGCGACTCTTGCGCAGTCCGAGAGGCCTGTGGAGGTCGTTCGCCGCTGGGAGACCCTGGTGCTGCCCGCGGGCTTCGACCTCGACCTGCGCAGCGGTGTCGTGGTCAGTCGACCCGAGCCCGGGAGCGCCAGTTTGCGCTACGCTGGTGGGCGGCTCTCCAGCGCCACACCCCTGCGTCTTCTGCCCACGGCTGCGGGGAAAGCTCCCAGCCAGTTTGCGAGGGACGGGGGCGAAGCGATTCCTGGGGTCATGCCGAGCGCAGGCCAGAACTTGATCTTCGATTGCTTCGGGGGAGCGTGGGGACTCGTTCGTATTCTCAAGGTGGCTCCTGAGAACTTGACCATCGAGTTCGTGCTCGAGACCGATCCAGCAGTCCGAACATTGGAGCGCCTGCCCTCCGAATTAACCGCTCGCTCGCGTCCAAACGGAGTGACTCTCGAGTGGCCCGCACAGGGCGGGGAGTTGCACCTCATCGAACGTCGCCGCATCGCCGCCAGCGTCGGGGAAGCCCATGGAGCGTGGGAGGAAGTCGCACGCAAAGAGGGAGGCGAGTGGGTCGACGAAGACTTGCAGCTAGCGCGCCTGAGCGAGTACCGCGTGTCGCTTGTGGGCGACGGTGGTCACTTCGGTTCCATCGCGAGCGGCATCCCTGGTGTTGAACCGCCTCAAGTTCGAGCGCAGGTGGGTCCCGGCACGGAACTCAATCTCTTCAGCGCCATCGAGGATGGCCTGCGGACGGACTTGACCATCGAGTTGATCCGTTCGAACGGAGTGCAGGTCTTACCTGGCGACGGCGTGCATGCACGCATGCTGACACAGGCCGAGAGCGAGAACTGGCACCTGACGGAGGTGGAAGAGAGCGGCTACCGCAAACAGCACTTCTTCGTTCCCCCGGGACGTACCCTGGCTTTGCATCTTCCAGAAGGCATTCATTGCCTGCTCAGGGTCGAGGAAATCGGCGAGCAATTCGTAGTGCTTTCCAGGCGCTTGGATCTCTCGGGAGACCTTCTATTTCCCCCCGTGCCAATGCAGCCCCAGGCGCAATGGGAGCCGGAGCGAGGTGTGGTCTTTCGTTTTCCCGATGTCCATGACGGCGCTCCACGGGAACGGGCGCTGGTGCTCATCGAACGGGAACGGACCCTGGACAAGGGCGACTGGGAAACCTGTGTTGTCGGTGCTGCAGGTGAGTTGGAATTGGTGGACCATTGCGACGTGAGTGAGTTGCTGGTTCGCTATCGCTTCCGCCAAGGGATGAACATGGAGCGCATGTCTCCCAGCGGTGAACCCCTGACAATTCTCGTGGGGGATGACAGTGACGAGTCGCGGGCTCTGCTCCTGAAGCGTGCCATTCTCGATTTGGGGGCAGCGGACTTCAGTCGCCGAGAGCGGGCGCGGGCTGTGCTTGTCGCCTTGGGAGAGGGGGCTTGGCCGCTTCTGCGTGAGGCGCTGCGGTCGGATAATGCCGAGTTGGCTTCGTCCGCCCGGGAACTCTTGATCAGCGGGCTACGTGAAGCAGGAAAGAATCAGGAGGTGATTCAAGGGGGCTTGGCGCGCTTGTTGTTGAGCATTCGTGCCGAAGAGCTCGGCCTTGGACGGCCCCCTCATCAGAATTGGACTTCGCGCTTTCTAGGCGTGCGAGCTCTGGCATGTCTCGAGGGGCTCGGTTGGCGAGCTACAGCACCCGGTGAGGTGACCGCTTGGCGGCGCGTGCTCTCGGAGTCCGATCCCGAGCTCGGCGTGCGCTTGGTGGCGGGCTTGGCCAGCGCTTTCGAGCGGCAGGGACTCGGTCCGGATCTAGGCTTCCCCATGGACTTGCAGAGCGAGGAGCCTGGCCACTCGGAGGTTTGGCCTTACGCCTCTGAGTCCCAGACAAAACTCACCCGTCGTGACCCTTGGACGGATCTGGTGGAGGCCCAAGCTCGGCACGCACTCGATGGGGCACAAGCGGGCAGCCGCGAAGAACGCGAGCACGCGGAGGGGGAGCTGACACTGGCACACTCATTGACCGCTCACTTTCGCCGGACTGGGGATGACTTGTTCTTGGATTGCGCCTTGCGGCTTCTGACCGACCCGCTTGCACGGCTGCGGGGCGCGCTCGAGCTGGCGCAGGCCAGGAGCAAAGCGCGTGCAAGCGCCGTTCCTCATTGGCGTAGCGTTCGTCTGGACGCGCCGCAGACTGAGCTGCTTGAGCAGGAGCTGCAACAGCTCAAGGGTGGCGGCGGGGAGCCCCTGGAGATCATCCTGCCAGCTGGAGTGTATGAGCCGCTTGCAGGTGGCGGAGCGATTGCCGTGGATGGCGCAGAGTTTCGCTTGCGCGCCGAAGGCGAAGTGGAGTTGCACGTGGGGTTCACCTTGCTCAAGGGTTGCCGCGCGGGCTTCAGTGGTCTGTCCATCATTCCCGACCAGGGGATTGCCATCAATGTCGTGCAGTCCGAGCTCTTTCTGCGCGACTGTTGGCTTGAAGGGGGAACGCTGGGTTTGCTCGGAACGGATGCCATCGTCGAAATGGAAGGCTGCACAGTCATCTCGCCGAGTTCAGCGGGCGTGGGGGCCGCGGGTCTGCGCTTCGGAGGCCGCTCTATGCTGCTCGCCAGCGCGACTCGTATCGAGTGTCCGGGCGTTGCCATCTCGGGTTTGCGCGCGGCGCTTCTGGATCGGTGCGTGGTGATTTCGACCCATCGCAACGCGATCGAAGGGGGTACCAGCTCGGACTTGTGGGCATTGGCTTGCCTGATCCAGGCCGAGAAAGCTCCCTATCTGCGAATGACTCGCGGGGTGTTGGAGGGTGTTTGCGTCGTGGGGGATTTGAATTCATCCTTGGATGGAAACCTCGGAGTTCGGCTCTGTGCAGAGCACATGCGGTGCGACGCTGAACTGGCTGAATTCGAATCTGAGCTGTGGCTGGGCCGTTGCTGTTTGTCCCGTTGAGGGCGAGATGACTCCCTTCTTGGGGCCCTAGAGGGCAATCGGTCGGATTTCCACGCTCCGCCTGGGGTATTTACCTTAAGACCCGGGTCGGGGTGAACGATAGGGGCAGCAAGCGGAACGACTTGTTCTGCCTCCCCCCAAAGAATTGTCGTCCACGTATGTCGCTAGTGAATTCCAGCCAAGTCGAAAGGCTTGAGCTCAAAATTGCCCGATTGGAAGAGGCCAACAAGGCCTTGCTGGAACAGTTGGAGACGCGCTTGAACTCCCATGGTGGTGAATCCTCCATGGTGCTCAACGCGATCTTGCTGGAGTGCAAGGTAGAGGAGAGGACCGCCGCGCTAGAAAAGGCCATGGGGCAACTGGATGCGGCCCGGGAGAAAGCACTCGGAGCCAACCAGGCCAAGAGCGAATTCCTGGCGCGCATGAGTCACGAAATTCGCACACCCATGAACGGCATTCTGGGCATGGCGACTCTAATGATGGACACGGGCTTGACGCCCGAACAACAGGACTACGCCGGGACGATTTGTGCGTCCTGCGAAGTGCTCTTGTCTCTGATCAACGACATCCTCGACTTTTCCAAGATCGAGGCCGGCAAGCTAGAATTTGAGGAGATCGACTTCGAGCTCGAAGGAGCTACGGAAGGCGTGCTCCAGTTGCTCGCCGAACAAGCCCAGGGCAAAGGGCTGGAACTCGCCCTCGAAATCGAGGGGGGCATGCCTTCTCATTTGCGCGGAGACCCCGCACGCCTGCGCCAGATCCTCACCAATCTCGTGGGGAACGCCATCAAGTTCACGTCAGAGGGCGAAGTCTTGGTGCGCATTTCACAGGTCCTCGATGAGGGTGGGCATCACCGCTTACGTTTCGTGGTGGAAGACTCGGGCATTGGATTATCGCAAGAAGGGCAGAGCCGCTTGTTTCGTTCCTTCTCTCAGGCGGATCTGTCCACTTGCCGCAAGTTCGGCGGGACTGGCCTTGGGCTTGCGATCTCAAAGCAGCTGGTCGAGCTGATGCAAGGCGAGATCGGCGCCATCAGTGAGGAAGGCAAGGGCAGCACGTTTTGGTTCGAGGTGACCCTCGGACAGGCCTTGAACGTCCCGGAACAAGTACCGACGACAAAGATAAAGTTTGTGGACATGGCTATGGCCAACTCGAAAGTGGCCACGATTGCGCAGCGTGAGTTCCAGCTGCACGGTGTGCATGCTCGAATCAGCCCACCACGCGCGCAACAAGCCAATGCCTTGAAGCAGCTACTGGATGGGGCCGGACCGGAGGCAGAGGGATTGGTTTGTGACTCGTGCTTTGCTTCTCCGGAGCAAATCGAGGCACTGTCCCGGGAGGACGGCGGGTTGAAGTTGCCTTTGCTCGTGCTCTGCAAGGTGACCGATCGTGCGCGTTATTCGTACCTCGCGGAAGTTCCCAATTTGGCGTTGGTCATCAAGCCCGCCAGAGCACGACGACTGCTCTGCAAGCTCGAAGCCCTGGTGGCACCGCCGCCCGACTCGGCTGTGCTGGCGCTCCAGAGCGAACCGGAGCCGCGCCCAGCCCCGCGCCTGACTAGCAAGCGTTTATTGCTGGTCGAGGACAACGAGATCAATCAGAAGGTCGCGCGCCTGATGCTGGCACGCTTGGGGCACGAGGTGCACGTGGTCTCCGATGGCGCCCAAGCGTTAGGAGCCCTGGAGCAGGCGCATTACGACTGCGTGCTCATGGATTGCCTGATGCCGATCATGAACGGTTGGGACGCGACCGAAGCCATTCGCCATCGCGAGGGTACCGGCCGCCACACACCGATCATCGCCATGACCGCTAGTGTGATGAAAGAGGACCGCCAACGATGCTTTCAAGCCGGTATGGACGACTACATTCCGAAGCCCATCCGTTCCGAGGAGCTGAGCGATACGCTGCAGCGCTGGCTGGAACCATCCCCAAGTTCTGATCCGCGCTGAACAGCTTCACTCCTGAGTGCGAAACTGCGCTTCGACCCGCAGTTCCTCACCATCAACCAGAAGCTGGTGCACGGCCAGGTAGCTCGTTCCGCGGGACAGCGCCCGCTTGGGGATGCCACCGAGCAGGCCCTGTTCTCGATGCTCGCTCTCCAGCGGGAGAGTCTTGAGCGGAGAACGGCTATTCCCCGTGAGGCGGAACAGTTCGAGCTTGTAGCTCTCCAGGTCTCCACGCTGTAGATCCATGCGTAGCAAGATGGGCGGGCCGTAGAGTTGCGTGCGCCCGTTGACCTGAACTTCGGAATGGACCGACTGGTTATGGGACCCCGCTGCGGGACTGGGCAGGAATCTGCGCCAGCGCCGGCTCATCGTTTTCGTGTGCGTGGACCGGGATTGAAGATCGAGAACGGTCACGGGTTGTTCGCAGGAAGACAGGCCGATTTCGATCAGGAGCGGATCGGTCAAAGCCCAGCGTCCCGTTGGGCTGTCCCACATGGACTGCAAAGCCTGGAGTGCAGGGCCCCGGAAGTTGAGCGAGCGGCGTGCAGTGCTTCGCCCGGCCCGGGATTCGCCCGGCAGACGGGAGTCCTCCTCGTTCAGATCCAGGTCGAGCTGGTCGCGGTTGAGCCAAAGATAATTTCCATGGGCCGTGCAGCCCACCGACAGCTCCCCGTCCACTTGCACGGCCGGCAGCCCTTGCTCGGCGCGCAGCAAATTGAGTGCATGCAAAAATTCTAGTTGGGTAGGGGAGCCATTGATTCGGCTGCGCGTGGCTTGCAGTTCCGTCCCGTCTCGCTCCAGGCGCGAGACGTGAAAGACATCGGCTCCCAGGATCAAGTCCGGCGCGAGTCGCTGCACGGGTCCACCCGGGGCCAAGCTCCAGGCGTCTTCCTGAAGGGTGTACTTCCCATCCAGGTCCACATCGATCAGGTAGATCGTGACTGGTCCCAAGTCGAAACGCCGGGTCTCGGCATTGCCGTAATTCCAGTCCTCGCCGTGATGCTCGAAGAGCAATTCAAGCCCGCTCCACTCTTCGCCATCGGGCCACTGGAAACGTGCACGTGCAGCATGTCGAAGGTGTTGCCGGGACTTTCCCATGTAGCGCGTGGCCACCCGCGGTGGGTCACCTTGCTGGACGAGAAAGTCATGGTCAGCGAGGACCAAACTCAATTCCAGCGAACGTGTCGGCGTCAGGTCGTTCCAGGCGCTCGTGGCGAGCTGGGGAAGGGGCAAGATGGTCGAGGTGATCACCTGGCTCGGCGTTTCCTCCTGGACGGGAGCGACGAAGAGGGCGAACAGGAGGAGGGGCAACATGGTGTTACTAGAACCCAATCTGCCTTGGATGACACCTTTTCTGCGGGCGATCAGTCTGGGCGCCCATTGACTGGGCCGCTTTGAACGGGTTGTGCTCGGAAGCGCACGGTTGCCAGTCTTGGAAGCTCGTTTCTGGCGCCTTCCAGGGTAACTCTTGGCTCCCAGAGCATTACATGTTCATGACGCAGCGAATGAGCCCGCGTGGTTTTCACACAGACCGCACGGACTCACCGTTTGATGCTCGCAGCAAGACGAAATCCGCTTCCGTCAAGGGGGCCCTGAACCGGCTCCGAGTAAGAAAAGCCCCCCACCCGCTCCGTGAAGCAGGCGGGGGGCTCTTCCAAATGCAGTCTTTGCCGGACTTACTTGGCGCTCTTCAGGTCGTTCGGCACTTGCACCAGGTGCAAGTCGCGTTGGGGGTAAGGGATCGAAATTCCTTCGGCGTCCAAGCGTTGCTTGATCGCCTTGTTGAGATCCCACAGCACCTCCCAATAGTCACCGGTTTTGCACCAGGGGCGCACCACGAAATCCACACTGGACTCCCCGAGATTGGAGACCCGAACCATGGGTCCTGGACTCTTGAGGACCAGAGCATGGGCGCTGATGACCTCGAGCAACACCTCTTGCGCACGGTCGAGATCGTCGCCGTACCCGACACCGACCACCAGGTCCACCCGGCGAGTGGTCTGCGCCGTGATGTTGCGGATCGTGGCGCCCCAGATAGCGGAGTTAGGAACGATCAAGCGTTGGTTGTCCGGGGTAGACAGCGTGGTGGAGACCAAACTCATGGTCTCGACGCTCCCCGACTCTCCGGCGGCGCTGATGAAGTCGCCGACGTCATAGGGGCGGTAGAGCAGAATCATGATGCCCGCAGCAAAGTTCGAGAGCGTGTCTTGCAAGGCAAAGCCGATCACGAATCCAACCACGCCGAGTCCCGCGAGCAGCGGGGCAGTGTTCACGCCAACCTGTTCCAGGGCGATCATGATTCCCACGAAGAAGATCAACTTGCGAACGGCTCCGACGAAGAACTTCTTCAGGAGGTCAGACACCTTCAGCCTGGAGGCGCCGAGGGCTTTGCCCGTGAGCGAGGCGGCGATCCCAGCAAGGATGCGAAAGACCAACAGGATCAAAAGGCCGAACGCGATGCTGATCGCCATCGGGGGGCCCGCTTCTGTCAGCCAATTTTTGGCCTGGTCCATCCATTTGCCGGCCGTCCTGGCCATGCCTTTGCTCGAAGCGTCAGGGGCTTCGCCGGAGATCTCGTAGAGCGCGAGCCCGAACTCACCAGAGTTGCCTTGACCCCCGGCCTGGCGCGCGTCACGGGCCGCTTTGAGGGAGTCAGCGTAGGCGGCTTTGGCGGTGTCGTAGGCCTTGGATAGTTCTGTGTTATCGGGATCTTGCGCCTGGGCACTCTTGGCATCCGCAAGAGCGGTGTGCGTGGCTTGAACCGAGTCGAGAATGTCCTGTTGGGGTGCGTTGGCGAAACCGGGAGCCGCGAACAGCGAGCCTGAGAGCAGCAACAGCGTGGCGATAACTTGCGTAAGGCGATTCATGTTAGATCAGGAAGGTAGAGGCGAGGATAAGACGGGGGCTTATGAATTCATCTTCGAGAGCACGCTCTGCATGATCTCGTTTTCTTGTGATTGCGCGCGTTGCTCGAGTATCTCGGCTTCTGCGAGGTACTTCGCGCGTTGGCTCTCGTTCTCGAGGTCTGCACAGTTGATGCGCACGTTGAGTCCTGCACCAAGCACTGCCGTGCGCACGCAAAGCGCACCCACGCCAGCGTCACTGAGTGAACTCTCTTGGCCGATGTTTTCCATGGCGGCGATCAACTCCATGGAGTTGAGGGCTTCGCGCATGACTTCCAAAGGAGCTTCGATGGCGCAGCGAGTGGCGTCCTGGACGGCGGCATGCTTGGCTGCTTTATCTTCCTCAGTCGTCGCGGTCAAACGCACCGCGGCCATGACACCGTTGAAAGCGTCGGTGTCCGTGTCCACGAGGGTCAGCAGCCGTTCCTGGGAAGCCTTGCCTTTCTCGGCCCAGTCGGAGAACTCCTGCCAACGCTCATCCCATCCCCGGCGGTGACTCGACAGGTTAGCGACCATGGTGCCCAATGCCGCTCCCAAGGCGCCCACAGCCGCGGCGATCGATCCACCGCCGGGCGCCACGGATTCGGAGGCGGTAATCTCCACCAGCGCTTCGAGGGGCAACTTCACGAGTTGGTCGCTTTGCTCACCGGCGAGCACATACTCGATGATCTTCTCCCGGGGATGGAAGGGCGCCAAGTCATCCATGCCCATGGACTTGACGGCGATCTTGATCAACTCCCCATCGGAGATGCCCGTGGAGCGCGACTGCTTGCGCAGGAAGTAACGCCCCGCATCGAGCATGGATTGCAAGGGGATCAGGCCCACGACCTCGGAGCCCGTAACGCGAATGCCCCGCTCCCGTGCGCGTTTGTCGCACTCATCGAATGCGATGTGCACGGGGGTGACGGAGATGTTGGTCAGGTTCATGGAGATTTGGGCCACGCCGTACTCCTC
>JBLIMI010000091.1:0-9337 GCA_047638655.1 Minisyncoccia bacterium
CGGGGAAGCACCGGCCATGCATCCTTCCAAGGTCTATCGCACTGAGGAGTGTCCGGTTCCGGCATTCTTGCCCGCACTGCAAGAAGTCGCTGACGAGGTGGCTAGCTATTACAGCTCTGTCCGGCGTTGTGATGACACGGTCGGAGCCCTGCTCAAGGTCTTGGAGCAGACCGGAGCGGAAGAGCAAACGGTGGTGGTGTTCCTCTCTGACAATGGCATGTCCTTTCCCTTCGCGAAGGCCGGCTGTTACTTGAACAGCACGCGTACCCCATGGATCGTGCGCTGGCCCGGCCGTGTCGCTCAGGGGGCGCTCTGCGAGAACGAAATGATCTCCGCGGTGGACTTGATGCCGACCCTGCTCGATGTCGCCGGCGTGGATGGACCAGCGGGCCTGGATGGGCGCTCGTTCCTTGAGTTGCTCGATGGAGGATCACAGGCAGGACGCGACTTTGTCTTTACTCAGTTTGGGCAGGCATCCACCGGTGCGAGCTATCCGGTGCGTTGCATTCAGAGCCGGAAGCATGGATACATCTTCAATCCCTGGGCTGACGGAACGCGCTTGTTCGAACAGGGCGAGGCCGCCAATAGCCTCACGCTTGGCGCCATGCGCGCCGCAGCGCCGACGGATGCTGCCATTGCTCAGCGCCTAGAATTGTTGGAGAGGCGCGTACTCGAGGAACTCTTCGACTTTGTCGAGGACCCGCAGGCGCTTGAGAATCGCATCGATGATCCAACGCTGTCTGCTGACCTGGAGGACTTACGCGAGAAGCTCGAGTCCTGGATGATTCGCTACAAGGATCCGGCTTTGACCGCTTTTCGAATGCGCAACTCTCCGGAAGTTCTCGACGCGTTCCTGTCCGAGATGGGACGCTTGGGGCAGGAGTAGCGGGCGACCCGGGACAAGAAAAAGGAAGCCGGGAGCGCTCGTTTCAAGCGCTCCCGGCCTCCAGATTTTTTTGCTGCCCTTGGGCTGAGTTAGCTATTCGTCTCGACCTTTTCAGGTTCCGGCGGTGTGGGTTTGCCGCGCGGCTCGAATTCGAGGCTCTCATTGTCTTCCGCAGCTGTCACGCCGAGGATGGATCCACCCTCGAAATCGGCTCGTAAGATCTGCTCTGCGAGGGGATCCTCGATGTAGCGTTCGATGGCTCGCCTCAGAGGGCGTGCACCGTAATCGGCATTGAAGCCCTTGTTGATCAGGAATTCGATGGACGAATCTTCCAGTTCCAACGTGATCGCCCGATCGGCAAGCCGTTCTCGTACACCCATCAATTGGATGTGAACGATACGCTTGAGATCGTCGTGAGAGAGGGCGTTGAAGATCACGAGCTCATCCACACGGTTGAGGAACTCGGGGCGGAAGTGGCGCTCGACTTCGAGCATCACGTCAGCCGTCATACGCTTCTTACGATCTTCATCGTTGGTCTCGATGTCGGTGTTGGCCACGCGGTCGAAGCCGAGGCGGTTACCTGACTTCATTTGCTGTGAACCGAGGTTCGAGGTCATGATCAAAACCACATTTCGGAAGTCCACGTGGCGACCAAATGAATCGGTCAGCCGGCCTTCTTCCATGATCTGAAGCAGCATGTTGAAGACGTCCGGGTGGGCCTTCTCAATTTCATCGAGCAGCACGACTGAATAGGGGCGGCGACGCACCTTTTCTGTCAACTGTCCACCTTCCTCGTAGCCGACGTAGCCGGGAGGCGCGCCGACGAGGCGCGAGGCGTTGTGCTTCTCCATGTACTCGCTCATATCCATCGTGATGACGGCGTCTTCGTCACCGAACATGAAGTTCGCGAGTTGCTTGCAGAGGTACGTCTTGCCGACGCCCGAAGGCCCCAAGAAGATGAACGAACCAGTCGGGCGCTTGGGATCTTTGAGCCCCGAACGTGAGCGGCGAATGGAGCGCGCGATTGCCTTGATGGCAGGGTCCTGGTGGATGACCACGTTTCCGAGCTCCTCCTCCATTCTGAGCAAGCGCTCAGCTTCGGCTTTCTCAAGTCGCGTCAGCGGGATGCCGGTCATCTTGGAAACAGTCTCCGCGATGATCTCAGCGTCCACCTCGCCCACGGACTCGGTGTTGGCTTGTTCCTGGCGCCACTCGTTTTGCTTGTCCTCTTTCTGCTTCTTGAGCTGATAGGCCTGGTCGCGCAACTTGGCGGCTTTCTCGAAGTCCTGGTCGGTGACGGCTTCGTCCTTGGCTCGTTCGAGGGTTTCGATCTCGTTCAGGAGTTCGCGCATGTCCGGGGGCGGGACCATGGCCTTGATTCGCACCCGAGCACCGGCCTCATCGATCACGTCGATCGCCTTGTCAGGCAAGAAACGGTTGTTGATGTAGCGAGTGGAAAGATCGACGGCAGCCTCGAGCGCTTCGTCGGTGTAGTTCACATGGTGGTGTGCTTCGTAACGATCGCGCAGACCCATCAGGATCGCGACAGCTTGTTCGGGAGTGGGGGGGTCCACGTTGACCGACTGGAAGCGGCGTTCGAGGGCTCCATCCTTTTCGATGTGCTTGCGGTACTCATCAAGAGTGGTCGCGCCGATGCACTGAATCTCTCCCCGCGAAAGGGCGGGCTTCAGGACGTTGGACGCGTCGATGGCGCCTTCTGCGCCACCAGCACCCACGAGTGTGTGCAGTTCGTCGATGAAGAGGATGACATCGCCTACGCGACGCACTTCAGTCATCACGGCCTTGATGCGCTCTTCGAACTGTCCTCGGTACTTGGTTCCTGCAACCATCAACGCCAAGTCGAGAACGACGATTCGCTTTCCGCGCAGAATCTCGGGGACTTCGTTGTTGATGATGCCTTGAGCCAGGCCTTCGACGATGGCTGTCTTGCCGACACCGGGCTCTCCAAGGAGCACCGGGTTGTTCTTCGTGCGTCGAGCGAGGATCTGAATCACCCGTTCGATCTCGTTGTCACGGCCGATCACGCAATCCAACTTGCCCTCGCGAGCGAGTTCAGTGAGGTCGCGACCGAAGGAATCCAGGGCCGGCGTCTTGCTCTTGGCATTGCCGCCACTGCTGGGGGCGTCGCCCATGTCCGTCTCGTCGTCATCGTCGTCGGCTGCGTCAGCACCAAGGAAGTCGAGCACTTCCTCGCGCACGTCTTCGAGCTTCACGCCGAGGTTCATCAGAACTTGGGCGGCGATGCCTTCGTTCTCTTTGATGAGTCCCAGCAGAATGTGCTCGGTACCGATGTAGTTGTGACCCAGGTTGCTGGCCTCTTCGAGGGAGAGTTCGAGCACCTTCTTGGCCTTGGGCGTGAAGGGCAATTGCCCCATGGTCACCATGGAGGGCCCAGTCTTGACGATCTTCTCAACTTCAACCCGGATTTTGTCCAGGTCGATCGACATCTGCTTGAGGACGTTCGCGGCGACGCCGCTGCCCTCTTGGACAAGGCCGAGCAAGATGTGCTCTGTGCCCAGATACTCGTGGTTAAATCTCTGGGCTTCCTGGCGTGCCAGGTTCATCACTTTCTTTGCGCGGTCTGTAAAGCGATCGAACATGTTCTCCTCGGGGGTGGTTGAGGCCGTCCTCTGAAATGCCCGCATCTGCGGACCATTGGGCGGTGAGGGGATAGGGGATAGACAGCTGTAGTCCGTTCTTCATCGGCCTTCGAGCTACTAGAGCTGAATTGGAGACCAGGAAGCCCGCCTCACTTCTTTGGACAGTATGCCGTGCTTTGCCCGGGGCTCCAGAACCGCTTGGAGCATGATTCCCAGGAGGTGGGCGCCCTAAGGTCACCCTTAGATGGGATTAGCCCCAAACGGGGTGATGGCGGCTGAACTAGACCAGACCCTCGAGAGTCTTCAATTCGTCCCGGATTCGGGCAGCACTCTCGTAAGCCTCGTCCTTGATTGCGGTATCCAGATCCCGGCGCAGCACCGTGATGGCCTGCATTCGGCCTAATTCGTCGGGGCTGAGGCCCGGGACCCGGCCTACGTGCTCGGTGGAGCCGTGCACGGTTTGGAGGATCTGGTGGATGTGTGAGGAGAAAAGCTCGTAGTCTCGGGCACAGCCAATTCGGCCCCGGGAGCGCAATTCGCCAAGAGTCATACCGCAGTCGGGGCAGGCCTCGGTGGACTCCTCTTTGGGCTTTTCACCAGAGGTCTGCAGAAGCTTCCAGAGGTCCCCAAAGGTCTTTTTGACTACGGGTGCATGGGGCAGATTCTTGGCCTGGGCGCAGATCTCGCAGAGGCTCTGCTGGTGAGGTTGGGGTGCAGCGCCGTCGTCTCCCCCAGACTTGGGTCTGGGCGGGATTTCGATGACGGTGACGGTCGCCACGTTCTTGTGGCAGTGTTCGCAAGTCGTATTGGACATCGTGGTTCTTACACGGCTACCGGGGAGGAGCCCCAATCCTAAACGATCGGCACAGACCACCGGGAGCCTCCAGCCATTTTGGAGGGGCTCCTGGGCCCGCGGCGACCCCGGATTGCCGCCAGCGGCTTGGGGCATCCCTATTCTTGGGCTGGGGTGGGTATTTTTTCACCGGGCTTACCTCGATAAACCTGGTGCGGTCCGCCCGGTGCCCGCCAGTTCAGGCCACGACGTCAAGAATCTCGATCACGATTTGAACGTCGGTGGTATTGCCATCGTCCACCAAAACGGTCGTTGTGGACTTCTCGCGCTTGACCCACACCTGGCCAACGGGATCCCACTCCCAAACGAATTCAGTCGCGCTAGGGGACTGGTTGACGTTTCCGCTTCCGTGTGCCGTCTCGAGTTCGGCGATGATGTCCGCGACAAGGTCAGGTTCTGGTGAGTTGATCAGGATGGAGTCCAGGGAAGCCATCATGTCCTTGAGGTCACGGTCGTTGAACACGGTTGCGTTCATGGACGAGCCGACTCGAGTTCCTGTTACATAAATTCCCATAGTGCTTTCATGTGTTGTCGTTGCCTTGAAGTGAGCAGCAATTCAATCCACGGCTACTTAGCTCCTAGTGGATAAACGATTCGGAATCCGAGGAGCCTGCCTTCCTCCATCTCAAACTGATTGTAGCGGGGCACCTCCTCCGCCCAAACTTTCGGAGGGGCATCAGACTGCAGCTCGATGTCTTCGTACTTCACGTACCAGGCAAGATCGAGTGCGTCTAGGTGAAAGCAATCGCTCACGAACTCGCCTTGGAATCGCCCAGCACTTGGATTGCCGAAGCGGTCCAACAACTCGACAACCTCTGCTGCTGAAGGCAATCGGCCACCCGACCAGACCGCATAGGCGTTCATTTCGGACCACGGCCCGGAATACTCGGCTTCGTCCAGCGAGGCCAGAGTTCCCGATTCGACTCTTCCCGTGTGGGCGCAGAACTTCCGGAATTGCCGAAACGTAATCCTGGGACTCACTCGTATGCCGCTCTCGGGTAGATCCAACCAATCGTGGGTTGAGTGCATTTGCGGAACCAGTGAGAGCTGGATCTCTTCTTGCCAGTTGGATTGAACGAGGTAGTCCCGTTCCCAAACGCCGGGCAGCACGGCTCTGTAGCAGCCGACACTTGCGTGTGGCTCAAATGAGGTCTGGTTGAACTCAATCCAACCCGTGAGCATCCCTTCTCCCCGATACTCTTGTTTGAAAATGGTGAGCTCGGGCAGGTTGGCGAGGTCACCGGTGAGCACAACGCGCCCGCGGTTGCGAAATTTTCGATTCCACTCGGCTTCCGGCAACAGGTGCTCTTCGATTTGAAAGGCAGCCTTCCAAGTGTCCGTGCGCCGCTGAGAGGAACTGTCTTCTTCAATTCGAGCGACAACTTCACCGAGGCGCCGGGACCAGCGTTCGGTGAGTGCCTGAACATCTGCCAAGGGGCTCCCAAAGAGCGTGCTCGCAAGCAATTCACTGTCAAGCGCTCGGGATCGAACGAGTGACTCGCCCAGGATGAGGCCTGTATTGGTGAACTCTCGGGAGTTGTCGAGTTCGGCTAGTTGGTTGCTGATTTCTTGGATCTCGCTGGCAAAGGCCCTTCGTTCGGCACCAATGGAGCGTCCGAGAAGGAGTAGTCCAGTAACGGTCGTCAGTGAAACTGCGGTGATCGCGAAGCGAGTCACTCGTTGATTGCGCCGGTACAGGAGCTTGCCACGGTGAGCGATGGTTTGTCCCCCAATCGAGATGGGGCGATTGGCCAGCGCGTTTTGCAGGTCTGCCGCGACCTCGACCATCGTCTGGTAGCGATCCCGTGGATCAACTTCCAGGCAGTGTTGAATCAGGTGTTGGAGGGCAGGAGGAGCGCTCTCCGAAAGGGCCCTAGGGGAGAGTGTGCGCGCTTCGGCAATGGCGCTCAGCGTGGCGGTGCGCGTGTCCCGCTTGAACGGACACTCCAAGGTCAGTAGCTCGTAGGCCAGCACGCCAAAGGAGAAGATGTCCGAACGGGAGTCGGTGCCTGTCTCACCCGACTCCACTTGCTCGGGCGCAAGGTAAGCGGGAGTTCCGACCAGGTTTTGCGTGATGTCCAGCGAGTCCAGTTCATCCAGGTGCGCCAGACCGAAGTCCACCAGCCGCGGGTGATCGTCTCCCTCGGCAAAGAGCACGTTACCCGGCTTGATGTCCCTGTGCAGGATTCCGCGTTCGTGACAGTAGGCGAGGCCTTCGGCAAGTTGGACCAGGCAGTGGATGCGTGATCGGAGTGAGGTGAACGGAGTTTTTCCGCCCTCGTCCAAGGTCTGAATGTGGTCCCGTAGGGACCCACCTTGCAGGGGCTCCATGACAATCCGGTCGTGGCCGACTTCGTACACCTTGACGATCGAGCGGTGGTCCAATTGGGCGATCGCGCGAGCTTCATTGACCGCCCAACGGTCCTGGGCGATGACTTTGATGGCTACATTGCGGCGCAGCTCTGGGTCCCACCCCAAATACACACGGCCCAGGCCACCTTCTCCTAGATCGCCAACAACCTGGAACCGCCCGAGGAACTGGGGTTGCTCGGCTTGCTTCCAATTCTGGGTGGCTCTCAACAGGAGTTTGTGAGCGTCGATCGCGCCGCGCATCCCTTCACCTCCCTCCTCGAGAAAGGCGTCGTAATTCACGTCGTCCTGCTCAAAGGTGGCGTTCCAGAACCTATCGCGGAGCTCTTCGTCAGCCACGGACCTCACACACCATCTCTATCTCCCTTGCCAAGCTGGCCAGCGAGGCATTCCATTGCGGCCTTGTAGCGGCGGCGAACCTGTTCCCCGGTCAACTCGACCACGTCGGCGATTTGCCCTGTGCTCAAGCCTTCCACGTGCCTCAGGGCAATGATCTCCCTGGCCAAGTCATCGAGGTGTTCGTCCATGCACAACTTCAAGCGTCGTTGAGCTTCTTGGTCGAGCACGGAATCTGCTGGATTTCTGCCAGCCGAGTCCTCGAGGCCCCTGATCAGGCCGGTATCGAGCCTACGGGGAGCAAGAATATCAGCGCGCCGAACCTGCTTGCGCAACTTGCTGAGCTCCTTGTGGACCACGATGCGCTCGAGCCACGCCCGGAAGGAACCCTCACCGCGATAGGCAAATCCGTCCAGGTCCTTCCATGCTGAGAGAAAAGCCGATTGCAGCACATCATCCGAGTCCCGTTCGGAGCCGCCAGAGGCCCGCAGGGCAGCGTTCGAGAGAAACACCTTGTAGCGCCGGTAGACTTCTCTCCAGGCGTCCTGATTGCCCTCCTTGATGTGACTCAGGAGTTCGCTCGTCTGAAGTGCGTTGAACCTGGTCGAGGCTTGCAAGAGTTGTCTCTGGTGTGCTGGAGGGCGGGACTTTACGTCCGAAGGGCAGCGCAATTCTAGGTGAAGAGAGCCAGGACGGGAGCAGGTTTATCGGTCTATACCTCGTTCTGGACAGCCTAGGATCCTGTGCTATCTGTGGCGCAGGCCCCTAGCTCTCTCGCGCGCTGCAAGATGGCGTCTGCCCTGGCTTGGAAATTGGGAAAGGCATCAAAGCTGGAGCAGGCGGGGGAGATCAGGATGCCTGTTCCACCCACGCCACGCGCCAACTCCAACGCCTTGACCGGGCACTCGACCTCGTGCACTTCAATCCCTGCATCCCGGAAAGCGGCCGGCCACTTGGCACGGGCTTCGCCAAAGATGATCGGCGTGGCTTCGCGTGCGCTGGTCGCTTCAATCAACGGAGTCAGATCGAGGTCCTTGACTCTTCCGCCAAGCAGCAAAACCTGGCCCGGCGGGAGTGCTTCGAGGGCGGACACTGTGGAGTCGGGGGTTGTCGAAACCAAGTTGTCCCAGAGCGGGCGCCCATCCAATTCGCCGAAGCGGTCAAGCCTGTGGGGAAGACCTCGAAGGGAGTGCAGGGCACTCTGCAGTGCGCTGGCCTGGACTCCGGCGAGGCTTGCAAGCCCTAGAGCCAGCAGCAGGTTCTGCTGTTGGAACGGCGCGTGAAAAGGGCTTTGACTAACCTCACCGAGCCGAAGCTCGTCGAGTCGAAAGCTGTCGCTCTCGATCCGCAAGCGCGCTCCGTTGGTCTTGATGACTTGGGTGTGACTGCGTGCAGTCCATTCGATCGGCAGGGGGTCCATGGGAAGTACAGCCGTGCCCCCCGGTGCCAACAAGCCGAAGAGTTGCAACTTGGCCTGCGCATAACGCGCGCGGGTTACGTGCCGTTCCAGGTGGTCGGAAAAGAGGTTTGTCAGAGCAGCAGCGGTCAGGGGCGATTGCTCAACATCCCTCGTCCATTGCGAAGGAAGGCACTCAAGTTGATAGCTCGATAGCTCCAGGGCACATATGTCCTCGGGCTGAATGGACTCGAGCTCACCCAACAACGGACGCCCGATGTTCCCGCCGAGATGGACCTTGCGGCCTTCGGTCCCCAAGAGCTGGGCCAGCAAGTGCGTGGTCGAACTCTTGCCTTGGGTGCCCGTGATCGCGACGACAGGGGCCTGCACTGCATCGAGAAAGAGCGCCACCTCACTCGTGATGCAAACGCCGTTCTTGCGCGCCGTCTCTAAGTACGGATTGTCGGGCCGAACTGCGGGGTTGGCGATGACCACGTCCGCGCCGCTGAAGTCCTGTTCGCGGTGTCTTTCGAGTACCAGTTGACACTTGACGTCCCGCAACTCGCGCAGGGCGGGAGCGAGAGTTTGCTCATCGCGCAAGTCCGTCAAGAGCACCGCTGCGCCTTGCTTGGCCGCGTAGCGCGCGGCGGCGGCTCCACCTCCGAACAGCCCGAGCCCCATCACGGTAACTCGTTTTCCGGACAGGCCAGAGCCCGCGCCGGAGTTCACGAGCCTTGGCCAGGGCCCGCTTCCGAACTTGATTCTGCTTTGGGCTCCGGCGGTGCTTTGGGCACAAGTTGGTTAGGACCTGCGGGGCCGCCTCGGCGCAACTGTTCTGCACGCTGAAGGACTCCATGGAAGTCGGGATCGCTGAC
>JBLIMI010000092.1:0-9308 GCA_047638655.1 Minisyncoccia bacterium
AAGTCGGCGGACCACTCCGTGCTCTCCCGGCGCAAGCGGTCCGCCGTTGCATGAATCTGTTCCGAGATGGCACGGATCGCGTTCTGCGCGATGGCCCGTTCGCGGTTTTGGCGGCGCAGGGAATTGATACGAAGGGTAGAAGCGCTCATGGCCATCAAGGCGATCATGAGGACCGTCATGGCCAATCCAATTTCCACCAATGTGAATCCACTTCGAGATCCAATCCTGCCCCGAGGTCTCCGTTTCATTTCCCGCACCCCTTTCCCTTTTCCTTTCCTTCCGTTGCTCCTGCTCCGGGCTTGACCCCGGCGCACGACTCCCTGAAGGCCTTTTCGACAGGTCAGGGTTGGGGCTCGATAGGAAATTGCATTTCGGGCGTTCGATTCTGTTCGAGGCCCCCGGGCGGCGCTCGAATCCGGCCTGCTGGAGGATTTTCGAGGGTCTTGATGCTCCGACTAAATAGGGGCTTCTAGCTCTCATTGGCCACGTCTTGAAACGATCGTTGGCCACTGAAGTGCTATCCTGAATCCCATGCGCATCGCCCTCTTGGTCCATGCTTTTGCTCCTCGTTCAACGATGGGGGTCGAGGTCTACACGGAGTCCCTGGCTCGCGCTCTGGGGCAGGCGGGGCATCAGGTGGAAGTGTTTGCAGCCCATCGCGAGCGGAGTGCGTTGCACCTCGCCCAGCGACGAGAGCAGCGGGGTGGTTTTGCGGTGACCTGGTTGACGCTCTCGGCAGAACTCGATGACGAGGAGGCGCGCCGCACCTCGCCCGGGGCGGCGGAAGCCTTCGGACGTTTTCTCGATCGCGAGCGACCGGATGTCGTGCACGTGCAGCACTTCTTGGGCTTTGGTGCGAGTGTGATTGACGAAGCGCGCGGGCGGGAGATCCCCGTGCTCTTCAGTGCCCACGACGCCTTTGCTTTTTGCGACGAGTACACCCTGGTCGCGCCGGACCTGACGGCCTTGGATCCGCTGGATGCAAGTGCTCTGGCTCGCTGTCGATTGGCACGCGGGGTTCTCGATTCGAGACTGGAGCAACACGACGGCTATCTCGTCCAAGAGTTGGCCCAGCCAGCGGTTTGGAACGAGGTGACCGCGGTGCTGCAAGACGCCAGCGCGGATGTGCGGCAGGGTTCCATGGAGGTGGAAGCGCAGCGCGTGTGCAAGCTGGACGCGATCGACCGGGCCGATGCCATCGAGTCTCCGACTCAATTTCTGGCGGACGCCATGGCCCGTTGCGGTTTGCAGAGCCCCGTGATGGTGCGTCCCCTGGGGATCGCTTGTGAAGGCTTGAGCACCCGGAAATTGGAGCCGGAACCCACCCAGGACCCCCTGCGTGTGCTCTACCTAGGAGGTTACTACGAACACAAAGGAGTGCACGTGCTCTTGCAAGCGGCGGCCCGTTGCCAAGAAGCCGTGCAGGTGTGCTTGCGTGGGCGCGCAGGATCCAGCGACTACCTCGGTCACCTCACCCGTCTCGCCGCGGACGCGGGAGCCCAACTGGGCGGACCCTATGAACGGGACGAATTGGGGCCTTTGCTGGCCGAGGCGGATCTCTTGGTCTTGCCCTCCCTTTGGCCAGAAAACGCTCCCTTCGTCCTGCGTGAGGCCTTTGCCGCAGGTTGTCCCGTGCTTGTCAGTGATACGCCCGCTCTGCGCGAAAGCGTGCGCGAGGGGGTGGACGGCAAACTCCTGCCAGCTGGAGATGTTGCAGCTTGGTCGGCCGCCCTGGACGAACTGGCCGCATCTCCGCAGAGCTTGCAGGCGTTGAGGCGCGGCGTGCGAGCTCCAAAGACCATTCACGAGGATGCTGAGGAATTGTTGGTGCTCTACCGCGATCTGATCGAACAACGCGCGGCGGGGGCGCAACGTCGCCAGCTGCGCCTGCCCGAACACTTACAGCCCTTCGCCAAACAGTACGGGGCGGTTGCAGAGCTCCCCATGAGAGAGTTGAGCGCGCGGGCGATCGCAGGTTTGCAATCCTTGTCCAAGGCGCGCGGCATCTCTCTCGATGAACTGGATGGAGCCAGGGCCATGCTGGGGGTGAGCGAACGTCTGCGCGAGCGACTTGCGGACGCCTTGCGTTCGGATGCCTGGCGCGAACAAACGGCTAGCGACCGCACGCGCGCCCTCGCCGTGGCCGAGCAACAAGTCTCTTCCTCGGACGAACGGGCACGCAGCGAAAGCGAGCGAGCGGCCTGGCAGGAACAACTGCGGACGGAACGCGATCGACGGCTCGCCTGGATCGAGCAGCAGTTGCAAGCGCGGGAGATGGAGCTGGCGGCCAAGTCGGAGGAGTGGCAATTGGCCCGGGACACCGCCCTGGAATGGGAACGGCGCCAACAGGGAGAGCACCGAACCCTGCTGGCCCTCGAACAAGATCTACAAGAGCGATTGGCCGAGCTGGACGTGGGCAAAAAGGAACTGGCCTGGACCCGCGACCAATTGGAGCACCGCGAGGCTCACGTGCGAGAGCTTCAGAACCAGTCGTCCACTGTCGCGCTGGAGTTAGAAGCTCGCCGCCTGGAGAATCGTGCACGGGAGCAGCAGCTAGCGGACCTGCGCGGCCAAGTGCAGGAACTCGCGTCTTCGCTGACGGACCTGGGCGGCGATCGTGAAGCGGCGCGCGTTCACCAACAGTTCCTGGAGGGGGAGTTGGAGCAGCATGCGCAGCGAGTGCATTCCATCAGCGCGCAGTTGGAAGAGATGAAGGCGGAGCTCGATTGGCGCGCGCAGGAAATGGCTGCTGCCCGAGAGCAAGCACGGTCGTTCCTACGGCGAGCGTTTGGGTCTGGATTGAAGCGTCGTACGGATGGCTGGCAAGACGAAACGCAAGAGGAGCCAGCACGATGAAGAGTCCGATTTCGATCGTCATCCCGACTCTGGAGGATGCCAAGTTGCTCGAGCGCTGCATCAGCAGTCTGCAGGCAGAGGTGGACCGCCGCGGCGTCGGAGATGAAATCCTGTGCGTGGACGACACGGGCCAGGACTTGATTGGGGGGACATTCGATGACTCCGTGCGCGTCCTGCCCAACTCCTCCAATCTGGGATTCGCACGCGCGGCCCTGGCCGGAGCGCGAGCGGCAACTCACGAGTTGTTGTTCCTCATGAACCCCGATGTGATCCTGCGCCCCGGAGCCCTCGACGCGTTGAGTGAGACTCTGGAAGCGAACAGTGATGTGCACGCCGTGGCGCCCTACGTGCTCTTGAACGGCGAGCAGGACACCGCCGAGTCCGTGCCTGAGTTGGTGCTGGTGGATGGCATTCCCCAGGTGGCTCGCCAAAGTGTGGTCGTGATCGCCGGTCAAGTTTGCGCTGAATACCCCCGCGGAATTCCTGTTGCTTTCGCCCTCGGTGGCGCCTGCTTGATGCGTCGATCGCAGTTCATAGCCGAGCCCTTCGACGAACGATTCGAGCCTTTCTATTGGGAAGATGTGGACTTGGGGAAACGCGCCTGGAATGCGGGCAAGCGTGTGCTCGTGGATCCGCGCGCCGTGGCCGAACACCATCATCGGGGGACCATCGCCAGCTACGTGCCCGCTCCCTTGGTGCGCGCGGCGATCGAGAAGAATCGTTTGCTCTACGCTTGGAAGCACCTGCAGGGATCGGAATTGGAAGAACACCTGCACGCTCTCTCCGCCCGTGTCATGGAACATAGCCTTGCGGAAGACCGGGAAGAGTTGGAGTGGTTGGTGCTGGCGTTGGAGTCACAAGCAGCTCGCTAAGGAGCGCGTCGGTCCTGGCCGAGGCACTCACCCAGGGAAGCTCCTGCGGTCGCCGAGCTGTCCGGCTAAGACAGCACTTGCTCCAACGCACTCATGTGCTTGTCGGAAGAGAACTCCTCGCGAGCGCGACTTTGGCCGGCGTCGCCCAGCCTGGCGCACAGCAGAGAATCTTGCGCGAGCCGGTCGATGGCCTTCGCGAGCGCGAGCGTCTCGCGCCGGGGCACGAGCAATCCCGTCTCTTCTGGCACGAGCCACTGTCGCACGCCGCCCACGTCGAAGGCGACCACGGGTTTGCCGTGGGCCATGGCCTCGATTCCGACCAGGCCGAAGGGTTCGTTCCATACCGATGGGAAGGCCACCCCATCGCACGCGGCGTAGAGGGCTTCCACCTGGGCGGGTTTGCACCAACCCGTGAAGTGCACACGGCTGGCGAGGCCTTCGTCTTGCGCTTTCTGTTGGAGCCAGGCCTCAGCCGGACCCGAGCCCGCGATCACGAGGTTGACGTTGGTCTCGGTTTGCCCCAGCGCGGTCAGCAAGTAGTCGATGCCTTTGTCGGGGAGCACGAGCCGAGCGGGAACGAAGAGCTTGAACGTGCCCGGAACTTGCCAGATCTTAGCGCTCGCCGGGTCCAGGGATTCCGCGGCCAAGGCGGGCGTCGCGGAGCGCGTGAAGTAAGGCAAGACTGTAATGTTATTGGGGTCGAGCCCGCTGCGTACGAGTTCCGCGCGCATGTAGTCGGAAGCCACCAAGACACGCTTGCAACGACCCACAAGTTCGATTTCTGCCAAAGCCCGGCGCAGGGATCGAAGCGGGCGCAAGAGAGCAGGCAGGCCATCGATCTTTTGCCCCGAACACCCTCCTTTTAGCCAATAGCGCTCGATGCAGACCATTCCCAGGGGGCTCTCGCAAGGGGATCCGTCACCCAATAGCTTGTTCAAGCCGGGGCAAAAGAGGGTGTGATCCTGCACAAAGCGCACCAGCGGTGGACCTTGCAGTAGTTCTGCCAGAGCCGCGAGATTGATCCAGGCGAGGACTAGGGTCACGTCCCTGCCGGCGCAGGCGGCGGCAAGTTCGCTGCGTTCCGCCCGTGAGGGCTTGGAACTAGAGAGCCCGGAGCAGATGCGCACCTCGTCTGCGCCATCTTGTTCGCCGCCCGTGCAGGCGACACGCACCTGGTGGCCGCGGGCGATGAGTTCGCGCACGACCTCCCCCGCGTAGCGTTCCGAGCCACCAACAAGGTCCCAGCGGCCGCAAACGACCAGAACGCGCAAGCTCGTTGGCCTCCTAGGAGCCGATCGTCAACAGGAACTCCCCGTTGACGCGGGTCTTCTTCATCTTCTGGATCAACATCTCCATGGACTCCACGGGATCCAACTCGTTGAGCACCTTGCGCAACATCCACACGCGGCGGATCTCTTCTTCGTTGAAGAGCAGTTCTTCCTTGCGAGTGCCAGAGCGGTTGATGTCGATGGCGGGGAAGATGCGACGGTCGGAGATGCGGCGGTCCAGGATGATCTCCATGTTGCCCGTGCCCTTGAACTCCTCGAAGATCACTTCGTCCATCTTGGACCCGGTCTCCACAAGGGCCGTGCCCAGGATGGTGAGCGAGCCACCGTTTTCCATCTTGCGGGCGGAACCGAAGAAGCGTTTGGGCATTTGCAATGCGGTGGCTTCGATACCACCCGAGAGCAACTTGCCATTGGAGGGAGCTTCGATGTTGCAGGCCCGCGCCAGGCGCGTGATCGAGTCCAGCAGAATTACCACGTCGCGGCCGCCCTCGACCATGGAACGCGCCTTAGCGATCGCCATTTCCGCTACCTGAATGTGGCGTGTGGCAGATTCGTCGAAGGTGGAACTGATGACCTCGTGGTTGCTGCCGGTCATGCTGCGCTGGAAGTCGGTGACCTCCTCGGGCCGCTCGTCGATGAGCACGATCATCATGTGCGCGTCGGGGCAGTTGTGGGAGATCGCTTGCGCCAGCATTTGCAGGATGACGGTCTTGCCCGTGCGCGGGGGCGCGACGATCAGGCCCCTCTGTCCGAGCCCGATGGGGGTCACCAGGTCGACGATGCGCATCTCAAGGGGGTTCTCCGGAGTGCCCTCCAGCACGATGCGATCGACCGGGTAGATCGGCGTTAAATCTTTGAATGGGGTGCGCAGGGCGACGTTTGCGGGCTTGTCACTGTCGATGGTGTCGACGCTGATCAAGCTGAAGAATTTCTCGCCTTCCTTGGGCGCGCGCAGCAAGCCGCGCACGGTCATGCCGGTCTTGAGCCCATTGGCTTCGACGACCGAAGGCGGGATGAAGATGTCCTCCAGACTCGCCACGAAGTCGAGGAAGGAGAAGCGCAGGAAAGCGTGTCCTTCGGGAACGATTTGCACGCATCCCTCGGCGATGATGGGCACGCGCTTGTCGAGGCGCTTGCCGGTGATGGCCCACACCAGGTCTTTGCGGATGTGGCCGGGCCGCTCGATCTTTTCCTTGATGGCCAGTTCGGTCAAATCCTCGACCGTCATGGCTTGCAATTCTGAAAGCTCCACCTTCTTGGGCTTGGTCTTGCGCGTGGACTTCGGCAGCGAAGCCTCAAGTTCCTCGAGACCTTCCTCATCCAGGTCCTCGGGCAAGTTCGAGTAATCGATCCGGACCAAACCGTCATCGAAGGGCGAGCGACTCTCTCTTTGGAATTGCTGCTTCTTCTTGAAGTTTCGTTTTTGGAAGGGACGTTTCTTTTGCGCGGTTGCCATGAAGAATGAGGCCGGAGCTCGTGGGTTCTGGTACGAGTGCGCGCATTGGCGAAGCTCGTTGCCTGAATTGGAATTGTCTGAATCAGTGGGGGAGTTGTTCCGCTTCGAGTAGCTCGTTCACTTGTTTCTGGAGTGCTTCCAGTCCGGAACTGTTATCGATGACGTGTCGAGCGCGGGTCCGTTTTTCCTCGAGAGGGAATTGGACCCGCTCCCTGCGGGCGACTTCGCCAGCAGGCCAACCACGGCGCTGCTGGGCGCGCCGATCGCGGTCTTCGGCTTCAGTCTTGATGAACACCAGGAAGTCGCACTCCCCGGTCAGGCGGTGGTCGGCGTCGTGTTCGAGCAACAAGGGTACGTCGAGCACGATGGGATTGCGCCCTTGGGCGCGAGCCCCGTCCAGGCCTGCACGTATCCTTTCACGAACCTTCGGGAGGATCCAGCCTTCCAGCTTTTCTCGGGCGGCAGAATTGGAAAAGACCTGCTGACCGAGGGCCTCCCGATCGGGTTTTCCGTCCTGGTCGAGCACCCCGGGATCAAAATTTTCTTTGAGCCAGAGCAAGGTGGCTGATTCTTCCAGGACCGCCCGGGCGATGGCGTCCGCGTCGATTACGATTCCCCCCTCTCCTGCCATCAAAGAGGCCACAGAGGACTTCCCAGAGGCGATTCCACCCAAAATACCGATCACCCGTGGGTGCACAGGTGGCCTGTTGGTGGGGCTTTCGCTCATGGTCGTGGATGGTGGTCGTGGGAATTCGTAGGCAACAGGGGGCGGAAATCCTCTTGGGCCGCAGACCCCCGCGAAACCGCGAGCAGGGGGCCGGGTAGGCCCATCAACTCCGTTCGAGACAGCCTACGGGCTGATTTCAAGTGGTCAAGGTCGCTGATTTCCCTTGCTGGTGACCCTCCCGGTCGGGTATCACCTGCCGCTTCCAGATGGCCCTTGAGGTCGTTACACTGTCTGCGAGTCAGCGCCCTGGGAGGTTTCTCCCGCCTGGGCACTGCGCCTCGAACCGTCTGTACATCCCCTGAACTCTTCATCTCCTCTTGGTCTTCTTGCCGCCCGCGCGGCATGACCCAGTCGGAGAACCCCGCATCCAGCGTGCCTACCGGCCGCAACGAGCCTAAAGAACCCTCGAATGATGAATCGTTCCCGCCGTGGCGCAGCCAGCGTCAACATCACCTGGATGATCGTCGTGCTGATCGCCTTCTTTGCCGCCCTCGCCATGGTCTTCGTTTTTGACGGAGAGCTTTCGAAGGCCAAGATCGCAGCCGATGAGGCCGCAGCTAAAGAAGTTGTCGCTGTCGCCAGGTACGACGCCGAGGTGACCTTTGGTCGTGATGTTTCCGAGCAAATCGGTTTCTACGACCATGATGCCGCTTCCGCTCGGACCATCACCGAGCAGGCCAAAGAAGGTCTGACCCAGTTCAAAGATGCGTTCAACATCAACGAAGCCAGCGTGGTTGACTTCGAAACGATGGTGAAGCGCGCCGTGGAAGATCGCAATCGCCTCACGGGCGAGATTCGCGATCTCAAAGCTCAAGTCACCGGCCTGCAAGGGGACGTGGACGTGAACACAACCAACTTGGCAGCGATGACTACGGACAAGGATGGGCAGATTCGCACCCTGACCACCCAGCTCAGCGACGCCGAGCAAGCCGCAGCCACCCGCGCCAACGAACTCGAGTCTGAACTCGCCGCCGTGCGCTCGACCCTCTCGGACACCGAGAGCCAGTTGACCAGCAGCAAGGGCGAAACCTCCAACACCCAGCGCGCCGCTCGCGAGCGTGAGGCGGAATACGCCACTCGCCTCGAAAACGTGACACGCAAGCTCGAATGGGCCCGCGAGCCCGAGCGGCCCGACGGCAAGATCCTTGACGTCTCCGAGAAGCTCGGCTTGGCCTACATTGACCTCGGCAAGTCCAACCGCCTCTATGGCGGCATGCGCTTCGCCATTGTCGACGGGCGTACCGGTGATGGCACCATCAAGGCCTACTGCGAGGTGCTCAACGTGATGGCAGGAATGAGCGAGGTCAAAATCACCAACGTGCGTGATGCGTTTGACCCGCCCACGGCTGGCGACATCATCTTCAACCCGATTTACGATCCCACGGGTCTGCGCAACGCGGTGCTCGTCGGTCGCTTCAGTGGCACCTACAACGAGAACGAGCTGCGCGCCGTGCTCGAGGGCATCAACGTCAACGTTCAGACGGGACTCGACAAGACCACCGACTACCTGATCGTCGGTGCCGAGCTCTACACCAACGAAGACGGCGAGCCCCTCGACGACCCCATGCAGCCCTCGGATCTGCCCACCTACAAGGAAGCTCAGGCCATGGGCGTGCGCATCGTGCCCTTGAAGCTGGTCACGGACTACTTCCGCAAGGCGAATTAGAACGCTTTCCGAAAAGCCAACCCGGGGCTCTTGAGCACCATCCCTGGCGATTCAAATCCATCAAGAGCGGGCGCAGCCTTTCCAGGTTGCGCCCGCTCTTCCGTTGGGCGGACAGTTCTCGCTTGTTCCGCTACCCCAAGCCCTCGCGGCGTGTTTCACTCTTGCCATGACGCCGGCGGAAGAGGAAGTGCCCGACAGCGAGCTCGAAGAGAGCCGTATGACACTCGGGGAGCATCTGGACGAATTGCGGGTGCGTTTGATTCGTTCTGCCGTGGTGCTGTCGGTGGTCTTTATCGCCGCCTGGAGCTTCAAGGGCACCGTCAGTGAGATTGCCTTAGCGCCCTACGAGGAAAAGGCGCGGCCCTGGCTCAACGAGCGGCTCTTCGAAATCGAAGTTGAGCGTCTCAACCAGAACGGCGAGCCAACCCTCAAGGAACGGGAA
>JBLIMI010000093.1:0-9290 GCA_047638655.1 Minisyncoccia bacterium
AAGGTCGTGCCCTCCATGAAAGTGGCCAGCAAGAAAACGCCATCGACGCCTGGCAACGCTACACGAGCGAACATCCCGATGGCGAACGCTGGCCTGAAATCCAATTGCAACTCGCGCGGCTGACAGGCGACGCGGCCACCTTGCGCACACTCCTGAAGCGTGACGGGTCTGGCGAACACGCGGCCAACGCCTGGGTCGAACTCGCCGAGCACGAGGCCCGCGCGGGCAACTCACAGCTAGCTATCCAACACTACACGCAATTCTTGGAGCGCTTCCCGGAGGATCCGGGCGTTGCCCAGGGCCGCTACGGTCTGGCCTGGGAACTGCGCACAGCTGGAGATTCCCAAGCCGCCCTCGGCCAACTCTCCCAACTCTTGCAAGCGCGAACGGGACCAGAATTAACGGTGGCCGCTCTGGAACTCGCTCTGTGGTGCGCCAGCGATCTGGGCCAAGCGCAAGTGGCCGAGGATCTATGGCGCTCACTGCTCGCCGAGTCAAAGAACGAGGAGCAACACTTCGCCACCGCCCTGGTCGTGTCCAAAGCCTGGCAAGCCAAGGGTTCCAACGAGAAAGCAGGCCGCGTGCTCACGCAGCTATCCAAACGACTCAAGGTGCCTTCCGTGCAACTCGACCTCGCCATCGAGCGGCTCTGGTCCGCACTCGATGGCAAGAACCTTCCGAGCGCCGGAAAGTTCGCACGCGAGGCATTGCAACAAGCCCCCGCAGACCCGCGGGTGCTGGAAGCCTCGTTCTTTGTGGGGGAAGCCTGTTTCGCAGCGGGCAATTTCGAACAAGCCAGCGAGTTCTACGAACAGGCCACTCACGAGAACAATGGAGAGTTGGTGGACGAGGCCCTCTACAAATTAGGCTTCTCTCAACTCTCGCTCAAGCAGCACAAGCGAGCCGCCCAGTGCTTCGAACGACTCGTTGCTGACCACGAGGGCAGTGAACTCTTTGGCGAGAGTCTCTACCTGGCCGGGGAGTCTCGCTACCAAGCGGGAGACCTGGGCGAGTGCGTCGCGCTCCTGAGCCGCTTCCGCAAACAACTCCCCCGCCATGCGGCGCGCACCAAGGTGCTCTACAGGCTGGGGCTCGCGGCACGCACACTCCGTGAGCACAAGCTGGCCAGCGATGCCTTGACCGAACTCTTGAATACGGCGCCTCGTTTCGATCGGCGCCTTGAAGCCCGCTACGAATTGGGGCTTGCACTCCAGGGTCAGGGTAGGCCCCGGGCCGCGCGGGCAGCTTTCGGAGCCGTCTTGAGCGCCGCCGAAGCTTCCTCTTCCGAAACCCTGTTCGCCGCGCGTGCCCGCTTATCGCTCGGTCAACTCGACGCCGAAGCCGGGGACTTGGAGAGCGCACTCTCCCAGTTCCTGAAAGTCTCTCTGCTCTACGCGGACGGGGATGAAGTCCGCGAAGCCCGACTCGGCGCAGCGGAAATTCTCGAGGCCCAGGGCAAACACGCCATGGCCATCAAGAAGTTCAAGGAACTGCAAGCCAGCGCTCCCGACTCCAAACAAGGCACGGCAGCGGCCAAGCGACTTGCAGAGCTGAGCTCTAAGTAACCCCCCAGGTACAACGACACCACCACCGGACCCACTCCAATGAAAGAGCCCCAAACCCCCACGAACATCCCCATCGACCTCGAGTCCCTCTACGACATGCTGCTCGACGGTGGACCGCTCATGGTGCCGATCGCCCTGTGCTCGGTAGTTGCCCTCGCCTACACCGTGGAGCGTTGGGTGAGGCTCAGCCCCTCGGCCCTGGGCAATCGACGCCTGGCTCGCCGCTTGACCGACGAAGTGAAGTCCTCCGGGGCCGCAGGCGGTGTTGCTCTGTGTCGCTCCATGCGCAAACCCCTGGCACGCATCCTCGGTGCAGGTTTGGGCAAGCAGGATGCAATGCAGTCAGAACAAGCTGCGGAGGACGTCGGCAAACGTGAACTCGGCCGCTTGATCGGTGGTCTACGACCGCTGGTGGTCGTTGCCATGATCTCGCCCCTGTTGGGATTGTTGGGAACCGTCTGGGGCATGATCGAGGCCTTCTCGAACATCGCGACCCAGGATGGTCTCGGCAAGCCCGAGTTGCTCGCTGGTGGCATCTCCCAGGCACTGATCAGCACCGCCGCTGGGCTCGCCATCGCGATTCCCACCCAGGCTGTTTACTACTACTACCGGTCGCGCATCGACAAGTTTGCACGATTGGCCGAAGACACCCAAGTGCAACTGGGCGCCATCCTGTTCGAGCCGGAGAGCGTGGCGTGAACTTACACGAACTGGAAGCGGGCGATGAGCCCCAGATGAACTTGACACCGATGATCGATGTCATCTTTCAACTATTAATCTTTTTCATGGTGGCGACGACCTTCCAACAGGACGAGCGCGAGATGGACGTTGAACTGCCCCCGGCGGCCTCCGGAACAGAACTGACTCGGGAAGACGATGAGATAATCATCCACGTCAAGCGCGACGGTGCCTTGGTCATCAAAGGCGAGACCTACGATCAGCCGGCCCTGGCACGGCACCTCGCGATGGCCGCGGAACGCAATCCTAAGACACCGGTCATGATCCGCGGAGATCGGCTCGTCCACCACGAGGACGTGATTGGCGTCATGGACGCCTGCGGCATCGCGGGCTTGACCTCGCTCTCCCTGGGAACCCTGGAGGCGCCCTGAGATGTGGAAACGATTTGAGTTGGGTCATCTAGGCAAGAACATCGTGGTCGCGGTGTCTTTGCTCGCTGCCGGTTTCTTTGCTGCCTGGTTGCGCTTCGAGCCACACCTGGGGCGCAGCGGTGCTTACACCGACGGACTGCGCGAGTACGACAGCTCACGGTCCGAAACGATTCGTTATGCCGTCTGGGAAGAACCCGAACGAATCACCCAGGATGTCGAGAGCGAAGAAGGCGAACACCGTCCGGCCATTTCCCCCGACGGCCGCTGGATCGTTTTCGTGAGCGGAGAACGCGGAACCAACTCTGAGTTGTACATCGCTGCACTCTCTGAAGGGGAAATCAAAGACCCGCGCCCGCTTTACGCACTCAACTCGACCTACGACGAACTGTCTCCGGCCTTTGGCGGGAACGGCTTGTACTTCGCTAGCAATCGTCCCGGCGTCGGAGGCTTTGACCTGTTGCATTCCGAGTGGCTTGGGGACGGCGAGTTCGCCCCTCCCGTGGCCCTTGACGAATCGATCAATGGCGCTCTGGATGAGATCGATCCGGCGCCTCTGCCCTTGGGCGATGGGCTGGCCTTCGCTTCCAATCGCAACACCGCGGGTCGCGAAGGTCACGACTTCTACCTGGCGCTTCCCAATACGGAAGGAGGACACGAGGTCGCCCCCATGGACGCCCTCAATTCATGGCAAGACGACCGTGAACTCGCGTTCACCGCAGACGGCCGACAAGCGTTCTTCTCTTCAGACCGCGCGGAAGGCAACTACGACCTCTACGCCAGCTTGAACGAGTTTGGTGTCTGGCTCGAGCCAGAAGCCATGCAGGGACTCAACAGCCCGGCAGCCGAACGGGGCCCCACCGCAGGCAACGACGGTTTCGAGCTCTACTTCGAGCGTTCCTTGCAAGCACAACCGAACGGCGGCTCCATCCGCGAATCGTTCCTTCCGGCACATCTCTTCCATGCCCGCTCGCTAGAGATCTTCCAGCGCCCCGGTCGACGGGTGGGTTGGCTCGACCTTCTGATCCTGGTGGCCCTGTTGGTACTGGCCTTGTTGGCTTGGCTCGCAAAGCGCTGGGATGCGATCGAGGTGCTCTACAAGTGCTTCCTGGTTTCCTTGCTCGTGCACGGCGCCATGATGTGGTGGTTCCGGGACATTCACCCCGAGTCAGAGCCCGTGGAATTGGCCGCCGCCACACCGGCGTACCATGTGCAACTCGCCCCGTCCGAGAGCGCGGTCGCACGTCGCTCCGAACGCGAAGGGGAATTGGAGGTGTCGCCGTCGCACTCCGACCAGCCTGCTGATGACCCCACCCGTCAAGAAACGGAAGCCCGGAAATCCTCGACCGAAGCCAATCCAAACTCCGCGCAACTCGCCCGTAGCGAAGCACCCGCCGAAGCCGCCGAGGCCCGCGAAGTGGAGTGGACTCCCAGCGAGCAAGCCCAACCACAGAACGCGGCTCTGCAAGACGCACCGACCTTGGAACGAACAGCTCTGGCTTCCGCGGCGGAGGCCAGCCCCGAGGCCCAAGCCATGCAGGCCACCAGCGTTCACAGCACACTCCCGAGAACGATTCCCCAGCGCGCCGCATCCAGCGTTGCGCAAGCGTCCAAGGTCGCTCCCGCAGAACGGCATTTGGAACGTGTGGGTCGTACCCAAGAAGCACACGCCAGCGGGTCCGAATCCTTGCAAGCCGTTGCGACTCCTTTGCCCTCCTCCGCCACAGGCGAATTGGCCCGCGCCGATGCATCTCTGCGTGCCGCACAAGCGGCGGATCCTTCAGCGAGGATTCAACTTCAATCCGAGGAAGCGGGCGCGGCGGCGCGCCTCGCCACCCCCACCGACCTCGACGCCCTGGCGGGGCGCGCAGGCCCCCGCGACGAGAACTCCCCTGTCCGACGTGCGAGCGCACCTTCATCCCAAGCCAGCCACGCGCAACCCGAGGTGCTCGCGCTGCAAACGGCGCCCGCGCGCCGACGAAAGGAAGTCGCCGCTCCAGCGCCTCAACGCCTCACCAATTGGGAGCGAGGCACGCTCAAGGATGTGATCACCGCTCCGTTGCCGGAACGCTCGAGCTTTGGTGCGCAAGATCCGCAGCGGGTGGCCTTGGCCTCTTCGCCGTCAAGCAACAACGAAGAACTGAAACCGGAAGCCCTGCAACCAGCGAGGCGCCGCGACGGCCGGGACCAGACCGCCCCGACACGCCGCAACAGCCAACCCATGTCACCCTCCCCGACCAAGCTGGCACCGACACGAAGCACGCTGCAAGCGGATCAACGGCGGCCGGCCGCCGTGGAACAGGAGCCCAAGGTGGCCCGCTTCGAACACACGCCCTATCAATCGCGCTTCGGGCCGGCCAAGGCCCGCGCTCTGGAAGAACACGGAGGCACCGTGGAAACGGAAGCCGCCGTCGCCAATGGCCTCGCGTATCTCGCGCTGGTTCAAGGTCGAGATGGTTCTTGGGGTCGGCGCCGTCAGATCGACTCCAAGTACGGCGAAGTTCGCGTTGGCAAGTCGGGCTTGGCCTTGCTGGCTTTCCTGGGCGCAGGGCACACGCCCGACTCCGACAGTGAACACTCGAAAACCACGCGCAAGGCCGTGGAGTTCTTGCTCGGTACGCAACAGAACCCGAGCGGGCACTTCGGACGCACGAACGCCTACAGTCACGGCATCGCAACTTACGCGCTTGCTGAAGCCTTCACGCTGGGAGGCGACGACCGCTTGCTGGTGCCTCTCGAGCGTGCGGTGGCCGAAATCCTGCGCAACCAAAACAGCGACCAGCGAGACCGCCGGCGCTTCGGCGGTTGGGGCTATTACGATCGAACCGGCCCCATCGTCGACTCCTGGCCGCGGGCCTCCATCACGGCTTGGCAGGTCATGGCTCTGGAGTCAGCTCGCCTGGCTGGAATCGACATCCCCGACCAAGCCTTCGAGGACGCCCGTACCTTCCTGGTGGGGTGTTTGGACGCAAGCCGGGGTGCCTTCCGCTACAGTCATGATCCTCAACGGCTCAACAGCGGCTATGGAATTCTTCCGGGCTCGACACCCGCTTCCCTGTTCGCACTCTCTCTGCTCGGTGAAGATCTAGAAACTAAGGAGTTCGAAGCCCAATGGCGCTACGTCACCGAACGTACACCTGAAGACTACCGCTACCGTGGCGATGACGCCTTCATTCGGGAAGCCAAGGGTAACTTGTACTTCTGGTACTACGGTAGCCTGGCGTCCATGCGCCGTGGCGGGTCCACCTGGCGTCGCTGGAACTTGGGCTTGCAAGCAGCGTTGCTCGATTCACAACAGATCGATGGCTCCTGGGAACCCATTTCCGTTTACGCGCGCCAGTACGCCAGGGATCGTTCCGACGATGCCTGCTACACCACCGCCATGAACGTTCTTTCCCTCGAAGTGTACTACCGGTACTTCACTCCGCTTCTGAATGTCACACCGACGCCCAAGAGGGGCGTGAGCGACCGCTAGCGCCTCGATCGCGGACTGGGCTGTCCGCCTTCGAGCCACTCGGGGTCGATCGATCCATCCGCGACCATACGCACGGCTTGCAGTCCGGCTCGCGCGCAGGATTGCATGTGTTCGAAGTCGATGCGGTCGGCCTCGTCCTTCACGGAATGATAATCCGTGTGCAAGTTGTAGGTGGAGAATGTCTGACCCACGATGCCGCGCATGCAGAAAACGATGTTGTCTGAGCGACTGAAGAAATTCTGATCGGGATAAGGATCAGCGCCGATTTCGAGACCCTGCTCCTCATAAGCAGCCATCAAGTTGGTGCGCTCGTGGCCGCTCAACCATAGTCGACCTGGGCCACCCACTTTTTCGTCCGGGCGGCCCACCATCTCAAAGTTGAGGTTGGCCACGGTGCGCTCGAGCGGCGTGCTCGGATGGTCGAGGTAGAAGCTCGTGCCGACGATCCCAATCTCCTCGGCAGTGGCCAGCAGAAAGAGCACTTCGCGGGCTTGAGGTCCCTCGGCAGCGAGCGCACGGGCAATCTCCAGCACGGTCGCCACTCCAGAGGCATCATCGTCGGCACCGTTGTAAACATGATCCGTGTCCTCGGTGTCCTCTGCTTTCACCTCGCTCGTGCCGATGTGATCGTAGTGCGCCGAGACGACCAGCGCCTGCTGCGCGAGTTCCGGCCGGCTCTCGCTGCCCGCCCCCGGCAAACGCCCCAGGACGTTGTAGGAAACCGTTTGCTCGAGTTCGAAGTGGGGCTGCATCTCTATGCCCTTGAACTCGCCACCTGCGAGGCTTGCCTTCAGCTCGGGCGACAGTTCAATCCAAGCCGGGGAGGGAGTCACGCCTTCGTCGGGCTGCAGCCGTTGACGTCCGCTGCGGGGCAACTGGTCCGTCGCTTCACCGGCACGGCGCTGAAAGGTGAGCACGGCTCCAAAACCGGAGCCGTTCTCATGCCCCTGCTCTTTCAACCAGCGCTGGGCCCGGCTGCGGCTCAGTTCGGTGAAGCAAAGGGCCAGGCCAGCGTGGGGTTGCGGCGGAAGAACAGCGTCCTCACCGAGGACGTGCAGCTTCATTGTTCCTGATTCGCCTCCGCGCCAGTAACGGAACTCGGATCCGTACTGAAGCGCTTGAGGTTCCCCTTGGTCTGGCTCAAACACCAACTCAGGAACGGCTCGATAGGCCTCCCGTTGAAAGGTCATGGCCTGCAAGAAGCTCCCCTCGTCTCCAGCGGGTTCGAGCCCCGCGTCCTTCAGTTCGGCGGCGAGATAGTGAGCCGCCTTGAGCAAACCCGGCGAGCCAATCGAGCGTCCTGCGAGTTCATCGGAGGCGAGGAATTCTACGTGAGCCTGCAACGAATCCGCACTGATCTCCGCGGGGGCTTCCCCTGCGCTAGAACCGTGGGAAGCAAACGCTACAATGCCCGGCAAGGAACCGAGCATTGTGCACAGCGCGCCAATCAGCGCGAAAGAGGGAGTGACCATTCGCCGAGTTTACCCCGCGGTCACCCTATCCGTGAATTTCGAAGGCAGAGACCGCCTTGGAGTTCCGTTCGATTCCTGTCAAGCAACCAGGTCGCGCAGAGTCCGCAGAAGCCGTTCATTGGCCTTCGGGTCCCCCACGTGGATGCGAACGGCGCCCTGCAAGTTGCGGGGCACGCTCATCACGCCCGGCTCCATGCGGCGATTGACGCGGCGGGCCAACTCCGATGGCTGCTCAACCTGGAGCAGAATCCAATCTCCAATGGAAGGCAGCGGCTGGATGCCTGGAATCGATGCCAACCGGGATGCGAAACGATCTTTTTCGTCGCCATCAGTCATTTGAAAACCCCTGTCTTTAGAGAACCCCTCTGGAAGAGGGAGCTGTCTGCGAGGGCGCACCCGAAGGCGTGCCCAGAAACAATTGGCAAGGAGTCCCAAAGGGAAACCCGGCCGGTAAACTCGTTGGGAGCCGGTGGGCGCCCTCATCAGGGTTACCCTCCGGACCGCCGGTCCGCTTGGTCCTGACTCGCTCCCCTGCGAGGCCCTTGAGGGCGGGGCCTAGAGACCCCATTCAGTGCCAATGCACCTGCGATCCCCTACGCTATCTAGTGTTTCAAGAACCTCCAAAGACAACCTGTGGGATTGAGGCGTCTGTCCCGGCACTGGGAATGTTCAATTCTGGAGGCACGCTTGCACCTCTGGCTCCAAGGGGGAAACTGTGCCCAAGATGAGCCCGCCCCCCCCTGCCTCCCGCGCCCCCCTTTTGACCGTTCGGGTTCCCGCCTCGACCTCCAACCTGGGTCCTGGATTTGACCAACTCGGCCTGGCCCTGAAACTCTACCTGGAGGTGCGGTTGGAGGGCCCCTTGGCCGCGAGTCAGCACGAGTTGGTGCTCGCGCAGGATGAGGCCGCGGACTGGCCACGGAAGAACAACCGCCTCACGACTGCCTTTGACGCCGTGCTCGCAGGCACACCCGGCTCCGCCGAGCACTACCGTTTCCATGTGCGCTCCGAGATCCCCCTTTGCCGCGGTTTAGGTTCGAGTGGCGCGGCAACCGCAGCGGGCTTGACCCTGGCTGCTGAACTCTTGAAGCGCAAGACAGGTGCCGACGAGAGGCCGCGGCTCGATTCGCTCGGACTGCAATTAGAAGGACACCCGGACAATGTGATCGCCTCGTTATACGGCGGTTGCACTTTGGGCGTGGTCTTGCCCGATCAAAGCCTGCGAGTGGTGCAACAAGCCGTGCATCCGGAGCTCGTCTTCGCCGTTGTCTGGCCTTCGGGAGCGCTCTCCACGGAAGAGGCACGCGCGGCCATGCCTGCGGCGATTCCCCTGGAGGACGTGGTATGGAGCACGCGTCGTTTGTCGCTCTTGTTGCAAGGGCTGCGCAGCGGGGATGGAGAGTTGCTCCGTCACGGTGTGGACGACCGCCTGCACACGCCCTACCGCTTGCCATTAATCCCGGGTGCCGAACAAGCTCTACGCGCGGCCAACTTGGGCGGTGCCCTGTTCGCTGCCATCAGTGGTAGCGGGTCGGCCTTGATCGCGTGTCAACGGGATGACGAAAGTGCGCTCGCCCTGTGCGAAGTCATGCAGCGCGAGTTGGATCGACACCACGAGTGGAGCCGGGCCCGCGTTCTACGAATGGACGCGACGGGCGCGCAACTGGTGTAG